>NZ_JACJQM010000068.1:0-30137 GCF_014696655.1 Nostoc sp. FACHB-888
GGATAACAATTATATGATTCAGGTTCTCAGTTGTTTCATTAACAATACATTAGATTCTTCTAATTCCTTATGTCAAGCCTGATTGAGATGCTCTTACCCTGCTTTAAAAAGCTATCTATTTATTACGGGTTGTGGGATCTCTTCTGCGTAAGTATTATGAATTTATCATTTGTCAGAAGATGCGATCGCGGCAAAGTATTACAGTGATTCAAACAAATGTATGAGAGTATACTTATTAACTTACCCAAAGACATAATTATGGTTTTTGCTGGCAAACGACCAAATAATTTAGGTATCAGCAACGGTAAATTAGCACCCTGCCCTAATTCTCCTAACTGCGTTTCTAGTCAGAGTACAGATGCAAGCCACAAAATTGCACCACTGACTTTTACATCTACCCCAGAAGAAGCAATCGCTAATCTTAAAGAGATTATTCAGTCCTTACCAAGAACTAAAATCATTAGCGAAAGCCAAGATTATTTATATGCAGAATTTAAAAGTGCCTTGTTAGGATTTGTGGATGATGTAGAATTCTATCTAGACCGAAATGCTAATGTAATCCAAGTACGTTCAGCTTCACGCTTAGGTCAGAGTGATTTAGGTGTAAATCGTCAACGAATAGAGACGATCAGAGGCAAATTAAATTAACATTCCCCCGCTATACCGCAAAGCGGTATAGCGGGAGATTCTTGCTTCTCAGAAACACAGTTTCAAAGGTTTGCTTTTTGGTCGAATAATAACCAATGGTTAACACCCATCAACTGGATGGTATTCTATTAAGCTTGAGGTTCATTTAGTGGGGAAGCATTTGATTACCTACTAACAGAAATCCCCCGATGGATCGGGGGCTAAAAGTCAGAAGATAATATTAAATGGCTTTGTTGCAATGCTAGCGTTCGTCTTGCTGAGAAAAATCTTTCAAAAGTTTGAATGCCCTTTAAAGAAGGAATGTGATAATCAACACAAATTAACGCCTCAATAAAACTTAATTTTTTTCATTATTGTCTTGTGATGATTCAGTAACAGCAAGATTGAACACAAATTGTCAAGAAAGAAATCTTAATGAGATTAGCTTTGAGGCTATTGACAATAAATTGCTATTATTGATATAGTTACCGCCCTGGAGCTAATAGCCTACCGTAGGGGTACAAGGATTTGCACCTTTCCAATGGTTTGTTGCCTGAGTATTGCTGTAATTCGTAAGATATAGTTTACCTAAATGTAAAACATAATTTTGTTACGCCAAGTCATCCTCTAGACATTTAATAGAATATTCTTTTTAGTAGATGTTTACACTCAGCATTAACTATAAATTAAAAGTACATAAAGATTATTTAATCCTTTCCTAAAAAAGTAGCTTTTTATGATATATACTGTAATTTTCTTTTTTGGCTACACTGTAATATCTGCGTTTTTCATTTCTCATATTGAATAATTGACTACACTTTCAGGCTGTTATTTGACTATTCTGTTTGTAAAATGAGTGAACCGACCGTAACTTCTTTTATATTATTCATTTGTAATTCGCATGACGAGTCAAGTTTCAGATGTGCAGACGACATCACCCGAGATCAGGCGCTTGACCTATTACATAGCATATTATCCTTCTTTTTCAATACCACTATTTTAGCTATGAGTATCAATATAAATAATTGTATCGCTGATTTAAAATTTGCTTGACTCAGCCAAAAGTATGATTATTTACTTCTCTACTTCCAGAAAGAGGAAATTATATTGCCAGTTTTTTAAGATGAACTATAAGTTTAAATAATTGGAGTAAGTTTATGCCTGATCAAACAACAAATGAATTGCCTGATGATATTAGAGAACAGTTGCCTGAACACGCACAGCAGATTTTTGCAGCAGCCTTAAGTGCTGCTCAAAGTAATGGTATGAGTGAAGAGGGTGCCCGTGAAGTTGCTTGGAATAGTGTAAAGAATGAATACCAACCAGGCGACGATGGCAAATGGCAGAGAAAGCCTGAAGACACTGCCATACATAATAAATCTGTTGTGTCTGGTGGCAATTGAGTAAATTGAAGCTCGACATAGGTATTTTTTGTTAGAGGTAAGGCAAAAATCTAAGGGGAATTCCATCTTTACAAAGCGGACATGGAATTTCCCTTTACTGTATGGTATTCAAATGTACGGAGCTTTTTCAGAAATCAAATATTATTCCTATATTATTTTTGTTTAACTCCTAATAATTTCTTCAGGTTTTAAGATTGATAGGTTAGGAAATAACATTACGAATTCCGCACAGTGTTACTAGCCTTCAATTTCGGGTAAGCAATCCGTTTGTGATGAAATTGCTGCCAAACATCCACAAATATCTGAGCAATTTGTGACATCTCTTCCCGTTTTAGCCCTGAATCTACGAGTTGATTGTCTTGCCATTTGGCACGCAGAATATTATTAAGCATTGCTAAAGCTTGTTCAGTTGAAACATCTTTAAGCGATCGCTTGTCTTCCATACGCTTACCTGAACTTGACGCTTCGAGCGATCGCAGCGCCGCTTCACAAGAATCTGCTAACATAACAATTCCGGTTTCCCGTGATTGGGGAATCGGGCCATCGTAGCGAAAATCTGCATCATCCACTGTTAAACTTGGATCTTCCTGAGCCATTTGCTGGGCTTGATGATGGAAATAGGCAATTAGCATCGTTCCCTGATGCTCTGGAATAAAAGCTTGAATTGCTGTCGGCAAAAGGTGTTTACGCGCCATCACCAACCCTTCAGTTACGTGCTTTTTGATAATTTCTGCACTCTTCCAAGGGTCTTTAATCTCTGTATCATGTTTATTCGGCCCCCCCATTTGATTTTCAATAAAGCCAAGGGGATCGTGCATTTTGCCAATATCGTGATATAATGTCCCAGCCCTGACTAGTTCAACATTGCATCCTAGTTCTTTGGCAGCAGCTTCGGCAAGGGTAGCCACAAGCAACGTATGCTGAAAAGTTCCCGGAGTCTCTGTAGCAAGTCGTTTTAATAAAGGGCGGTTAGGGTTCGCCAATTCCGCTAAACGGATTGGGGTAACTAAATCGAAAACTTTTTCTAGATAAGGACTCAAGCCTAAAGCTACAACACTCCAGCCTAAACCGGATAAAGCAAACAATCCGGCTTCTCGGAGAACAATATACCAAGTTGAACCAAATACTTGACCAATTAAGATTTTAACAAGAAGGTAAATGCCGCCCTGAGTTAAAGCGATGGCAACACCTAATAATGCCAATTCTTCACGCGATCGCAATCGTTGTGCTATGTAACTACCTAATATTCCTCCCCCTGCACCAGCTAAAAGTGCAGCCTTGCTTATATCCAAGCTAATAGCTAATATCGGCAACAGCAGTCCAACAACTGTCAAGCCCAAAGTGGGGCCATAGAAGCTTCCCAACAATAAACTAAGGGCACTCCAGGTGGTATAAGGCAATCCCATCGTTACCAACCCTGGCACACTCAAAGTCAGCAATAACACCAATAAACGATCGCGTTGTCGCAATTCGCAATTGACATGACGTTCTACCCAGACAAAAATGCCAATGGCGATCACAATAACGCCTGCTAACTTCGCCAACTCCCGCCATTTTACCTCCCAACTAACCAGGTGATAATACTCCAGCACCTCAAAGTTCCATGCAGTAATCTGCGCTCCTTTTTTGACAATCACCTCACCACGCCGCACCTTCACCATCACAGGTGGGACTCCAGTAGCAGCCTTTTGAGCATTTTCTCTGGTTTGTTCTTCATCTTTTTGCAGATTCGGCTTGAGTACAGCTAACAATAAGTTTTTTGCCAAAGGTTCAGCAGATTCTGGTATAAAGCTCTGCAATTGTAAACTCACTGCATCTTGTAAAATATTTTTTGGCAGTCCATGTGGGATGCCTTGGGTGAGAATCCGCTCTGCACTCTGATGGATTCCCATTTGTGTTTTTTCCCATTCCACATCTGACAAATCCAAAAAAAGAGATGCCTCATATACTGCTTCTGGGGTAACAGTCTCTAACTTTAAAAGTTTAGCAGTGGCTTGGGTATACCTTTGACGTATTTGGGAAATTTGAGCAATCACTAAAGACAAGTTTTTCTCAGAAGTTGTGAGGTAGTAAGATTCTAGTTCTCCTACTGCTTGGGTAAAGTCAGTGCTTTGAGAAAAATCAACTAGCTCTGTTTTCTGTGGTGTTACCTGGGGACTCTGGAAATCAGATTTGGATGGCGCGGTGCGCGGTTGGCGTTCTGGACTGAGTGCGGGGATGGATGATGGACGGGATGAAGTAGTGGTTTGTCCTATTCTTTTCTTATGCTGATTTTTACTATTTTCTACAGCTACTATCAGTGCTTGCCATTCCGAGTCTGGACAAGAGCGGAGGTAACGCTGGGTAGAGATGGACAAAACGACAGGATCAAAAAAAGGAAAAGCTCCAGCAACGGCGCGAATTTCGTTACCATCATCCAGAAGTTGTTGCAATTTTCTGTTGATTTGCTCATTCATTCGCGCATCAATCATCAACACTTGTAAGGAGCTTTTACTGACGGCTTTGCGCTCGGCTTCTGTTTTTTTCTGATCTTCGATGCTGGCTGTGTAAGGTGCTGTAATCGTCTGGGATGCAGTATTTCCTACTTGAAGTTGAGTTTGGTTGTAGAATTTATGTCCCGTAATACCTGTGAGGGACACTACAGCGATCGCTAAAATTACCAAAGAACGCTGTTCATGTACCCAATCTAAACAGACTGCATAAATACTACTCTTAGTTTTGAGCGATTTTGCCTTTGACTTGAACGCTCTTTCTTGTTTTCGACGTTCGCTTTTATGGTTGGTTTTTGTTAAAAATAAAATTACATTGTTAAAGATAGTCCTTAGAAGTTCCCTTCTATGAATTTTGCTTTTGGGACTTCTCATTAACTTTCCTTTACGGCGTAGTCCTTTGTACTGTCGCCGCCAGTGAGTTAATTGCTGGGTTAAGAACTGCAAAAATTGCTCTATTTTCATTATTTCTGCCTGCAATTGCTGACTTTGATAGCTCAAAATAAGACAATCATCAGGGAAGTTTGATCTGCGGCTGCTGCAACTAGGGTGGTGGAGGCTAATTAAAGCTGATTTACCACAATAGCTACCTGCATACTCAGGTTGAGATTTGCTGAAAATTTCTAGTATATAAGTTTTTTAGTTTTTGGCTAAATTTAGTAGTCTTCAGCGTTTAGTACCCGTACCATTGTTCGGTGAAAATAGCATTAACGCGACCGAATAACACGAGGAGCTGCGTAAACTGAAAGCAAAGCTACCTCACATCCCTCCTGTGCTACTAACTCCCTTGGATTTAAGGCAATATCATACACTCCCGACCACACTGCTACTAATGCATCGGTCAATTCTAACATTTGGGAAAAGCTACTTAGTCCCCATGTTGGAGAATTCCTTTGCAAGAGCAAGACTTGCCAATTTACGGGAATTGAGCCTATACCGTTATATGCTCCTGATAAAGCACCAGTAATTGCACCTGTAGCCTGTGAACTGAAAGGCGTAGCATCTTGCACTTTGAAATTGCCATTGTGAGTAGCCCGCAAAACTGCTAGGCGAAAGTCTTCCAAAGTACTCAAAAAGCAGTAGAATGCCATAGCAATAGTGTTACTGAGTTTTTCTTCCTTAGCAAACTCAGCTTGCGCCCTTGACAATCCAGCCCCTTGCTCTAATAAATTTTGAACTCTTAATAATTTTTTTGGTATTGATGTCGGTGTTTGTCCGAGAAAAGAAATTATTTGTGGAATGAGGGTTAGAGAGTTGAGTTTTTCAGTTAGGGCAAGAGATATCGCATATCCTACTGCTAGCGTTCCATCCCTTACTACTGGGTCATCCTCCCAGATTTTTAGAACGTTCAGCAAGTTTTTTTGGAGCTTAATAGGATTTTCGTGACAAAAAAGTGCTACTGGTAATGTCGCAAGAATTATTTTTATCGATATATCGTCAGTTGCTGCTAAATGAAGAGATTCTTGTTGCTGACGCGCTATCCAATCATCTAAATCTAATTTACCTAACGTAATCAAACTCTCAGTGCCTAGAACCGCCATTCTGCCCAAATCCAGACTACTCTGAGACTGTATATCACCAGTGGCTATTTCTCCCAGGAATGCTCCCAGTAAAGTGCCTCTAAACCGATTTATAGGAGAATGACGCATACAATTTTGGATTTTAGATTTTAGACTTTAGATTCAAGAATTTAATCTAAAAATCCAAAATTCAAAATCTAAAATCAATTTATTTTTCATGCTTATATGCTTCTTAAATGATTCACTAATGCCTGTAAGCCCAACAAGTAACTTTGTCCACCAAAACCACTTATTTGTCCGATCGCTACTGGGGCAATATATGAATGATGACGAAAATCTTCCCGGCGGTATATATTACTCAGGTGTACTTCGACTGTGGGCAAATTAACAGCAGCGATCGCATCTCGCAAGGCTACACTTGTGTGGGTATATGCCCCTGCATTAATTAAAATTCCTTGATGTTGTCCTAATGCGCCATGAATAGTATCTACTAAAATTCCTTCATGATTTGACTGCATAGAAAAAACTTTCGCCTGTAGCTTGAATCCTTCTTCTTCTAACAGGCGGTTAATTTCAGCTAGTGTCAACGCACCATAAATTCCTGGTTCTCGCTGTCCTAGCAAATTTAAGTTCGGCCCATGCAGTGCCAGAATGCTTAAGGGTTGCAATGTCGAGTTAAGCACTTTGAGCCTAGTGACGACGACGCGAGCGATCGTTCACAGGAATCGGAATCAGTTCCGGTTCCGGTTCCGCCTCTGGCCCTAACAGGCTCTCAATTAGCCTCCGTGCTAATTCCTTAACCTTTTCCAGCACCTTTTCTATATAGTCCATGAACTGACTGCTCCTGAGATACTACCTCAATTTTTGATTTACAGGTACGCAGAAAATAGTATTTTTTCGCACCTCTGGCTTCCAACCGGGCTGATAAAAACCCCGTATTTGGGACATAAGCCACTTCTAAAATTTGGCGTTGTGTTTTCCCTTACTTTTTAGAGTATCACACTTGCAAGCTAGTGTACTGCATCCTTGATAGGATGAATATCAAGGGTCAAGAGTTAAGAATCAGACTTTGGACTCTTGACTACGAATTTTAGACTGATAGATTTTAGATTTATTTCACCTACAGGGAGGAGCCACTGCGGTGGAAGATTTCCCTGGCATAAAGCAAGTGGCATCCGGGCATGAACCCCAAAACTCTATGAATCCAAAAAATTAGCTGACTTGCAATTAACTTTCTGTTGCCTTTTTTTTCGCAGCCGTCGTTGATGACTTAGCAGTTGACTTAGATTTAGAACTTGTTGATTTAGAACTTGTTGATTTACTAGTTTTGCGAGTCGATTTTGCTGTCGATGCTTTAGCTGCCAACAAGTTCAGCGCCTCAGTCAGGGTTATATCCTCTACTGTTTGACCTTCTGGAATACTCACATTAGTTTTGCCATGCTTAATGTAAGGGCCATAGGGGCCATCGTAAATGTTAATTTTTTCCTCATCGTCTGGATGAGTACCCAGTTCGCGTAAGGCTGCCTTTGACTTGCTGTTGGTAGAACTGCGTCCCTTTTTTGGCTCAGACAATAATTCTAATGCACGTTCTAAGCTAATTGTCAATACATTATCAACAGCTTTCAGGGAACGGTAATCTTTCCCCTCCTTACCCTGGTCATGAACCACATAGGGGCCAAAGCGTCCCAAACTTGCTTGGATTTTGCCGCCAGTGGCTGGATGAACTCCTAATGTCCGGGGTAGTGCCAACAGACCAACAGCCATTTCCAGGGTAACGGTTTCTGGGGTAACACCTTTGAGTAGGGAGGCTTGTTTCGGTTTGGGGTTTTCATCGGTTTTGTCACCCAATTGGACATAAGGCCCGTAAGCACCAATTTTTACATAAATCGGTTCGCCAGTTTCGGGATGCCGACCTACCTGGTCAGGGCCTGTGGTTTTTTGTCGCAGTAATACTTCTACTTGTTTGGGGTCGAGGTCGGCCGGTGTCAGGTCTTTAGGAATTGAGGCGGTGATAACTCCATCGCCATTTTCGACCTCAATGTAGGGGCCATATTTCCCAATGCGGACTTTGGCATCTAGATTCTCCAGTTCCACAGTCCTAGCTTTGGTGGCATCAATTTGACTTTCCTGTTCTTTTACTAGGGTTTCCAGCCCTTTATCTCCCAGATAGAATTGCTTTAAGTAGGGTAGCCATTTCGCTTCACCTGTGGCAATATCATCAAGGGTTTGCTCCATCTTCGAGGTGAAACTAGGATCAACGATGTCCGGGAAATGTTTTTCCAGTAAATCAGTGACGGCGAAAGCGGTGAAGGTAGGAATGAGAGCGTTACTCACCAAATGGGCATAACCCTTGTCGATGATTGTGCCAATAATGCTGGCGTAGGTACTGGGACGACCGATACCTTCGCTTTCCAAGGTTTTCACCAAAGTAGCTTCGGTGTATCTAGCTGGTGGTTGGGTTTCGTGCCCAACTGCTTCGAGTTCTGTGCAATTCGGATGATCTCCCACTTTCAGATTCGGCAAAATTACTTCCTGGTCTTCAAGTGCTGCTTCTGGGTCGTCTGAACCTTCGACGTAGGCGCGTAAGTATCCTGGAAATTCAATCCGTTTGCCAGAAGAACGGAATCCAGCATCCTCAACTTGCAATTGCACGGTAATTTGAGTTTGCCGGGAATCAGCCATTTGACAGGCAACAGTCCGCTTCCAAATCAAATCGTAGATAGCAAGTTCTCG
This sequence comes from Nostoc sp. FACHB-888, assembly GCF_014696655.1. Classification (NCBI taxonomy): domain Bacteria; kingdom Bacillati; phylum Cyanobacteriota; class Cyanophyceae; order Nostocales; family Nostocaceae; genus Nostoc; species Nostoc sp. FACHB-888. Next base: position 8,773 of record NZ_JACJQM010000068.1, read on the forward strand.
ACCGCCCAAAGGAGTTTCTTGGGGGGTGCGGAAGGTGCTACCTGCTGGACGAATTGCTTCGTGCGCCTCTTGTGCGCCTTTGGATTTGGTGGTGTATTGCCGGGGTTGGGGACTAAGGTATTGTTGACCGTAAAGCTTTTCTACAGAACTCCGAGCAGCTGCGATCGCTTGATCTGACAAATGCACCGAATCTGTCCGCATATAGGTAATATATCCCTGCTCGTACAAATTCTGGGCAACCCGCATTGTGTCACGGGCTGAGAGGCGCAATTTTCGGTTAGATTCTTGTTGCAACGTCGAGGTGGTGAACGGTGGCGACGGTTTGCGCGTCACTGGGCGTTCCTCCATGTCGGTGACACTCCAGGTTTTGCCAGTTAGGCGTTCCTTGAGTGCTACCGCTTGGTCTTCGTTGAGTAACAAGACATTGCGACCTGCGGTAATTTGTCCGGTCGCTGCGTCAAAATCACTGCCGTTAGCGATTTTGGTTCCTGCCAATGTTACCAACTGGGCACCAAAAGGGGTTTTTTCCTTTGACAAACTGGCTTTCAAATCCCAGTAGGTACCTTCATGGAAGGCGCGACGTTGGCGTTCTCTAGTAACTAAAACTCGCACGGCTACAGATTGCACTCGCCCAGCTGATAATCCCCAAGCGATTTTTTTCCATAGCAGGGGAGACAGGGTATAACCCACCAGTCGATCTAAAATCCGCCGCGTTTCTTGGGCGCGTACCAACTGCTCATCAATATTGCGGCAGTCTTTCAGAGCTTTTTTGATCGCCTCTTGGGTAATTTCGTGAAAGACCATCCGCTTAGTCGGAACTTTCGGCTTCAGCAATTGGTATAAATGCCAACTAATGCTTTCACCTTCCCGGTCTTCGTCCGTTGCCAGGATCAGTTCATCTACATCTTTGAGGGCATCTTTGAGCTGGGTAACAATTTTCTTTTTGTCTTTCGGGACAACATACACCGGTTCAAAGTCGGCGTCCACATTCACCCCTAGCTGCGCCCATGTTTCCCCTTTGACGGCAGCAGGAATTTCACTAGCCGACTGGGGTAGGTCACGCACATGACCCATAGATGCCTCTACCCGATAGCCTGCTGGCAGGTAGTTGCGAATGGTACGAGCTTTGGTTGGAGATTCGACAATGACGAGAGTTGACATGGAAATTTCAATAAAAAGAAGAGTTACTAAGCTAAACAGTCAAATTGAGGTAATTTTTGCAAATTGTCAAGACAAAAGGTCACGCTTAGGGCAGTGATTTAATCCTCACATAAACTGCCTGCTTAGGATAAAATCTGCTGAACTTATGGCCTAGTCTATCCCAGAGGTTAGGGGAGGGGAACGCTGGGTGTGAATTTCCAGCTATTTCAATCTTTAACTTATCTAACGCATAATTGGCGACTACAGTTTTCAAAATATCATTGGGCATGGGGCATAGTGCATGGGGCATAGGGCATAGGAGATGAGCAAGTAGGGGAAAGAAGGGGAGAATAACTATTTATTAATTGCCCAATGCCCAATTTCTAAGAGCTTGTGCCAAGATTAAACCAAACTTGAGAGCAAAAGCGAAGTTGGGTTTGTACCCATGTCAGGAAAGCAAAACCATGCAACCAATTCGTCAAGGTGATGTAATTTTACTGCCTGTGCAGCAAATTGAAGGACAAAAAATACCTCACTTAACTTTGGCAGAAGGCGAAGTTACAGGGCATAAGCATCGCATTACTGAGGGAAACGCAGAATTATACGAAAAAGATAGCACACTTTATTTACGTGTGTTCTCAGAGTCGGCATTGCTTGTCCATGAGGAGCATAAAGCTATTTCTATTCCCCAAGGTGACTGGATGGTGAAAATTCAGAGGGAATATGAGCCTGAAGGTTGGCGTTATGTCGCTGATTGAAAAGTTAACGCCTGAGCAAGAGGCTTTGATTCCAGTTTATAGGGAAAAGTGGAGAGCGCTCGCGCTTTCAACTGATCGAATTGATAGAGAGAAAGCAGGGGAAGCAATAAAAATAGTTTACGAAGTTATAGGCTTATCTAAACCGGAAATTTTATTTTTTGATAGCCCTCTTGCAGCTTTTAAAAGCGTTAATGCTAATTTAAAAAATAACTACAGCAATCTTGAAAAATATTGGTATCGATGGAATTTACCAAATTATCTGCTAAAAACATACCATGATTTGTTTATTAAGATACTGAATTTTTTAGGAGAGTTATTGTCTGAAGATTTATTTTCCTCTCTATCCAATGAACTTTACTTTGACTTAGATATATGTTTTTTCTTCTGGCAACAGGTAATACAGCATTTAATCACTCAAGAAGATATTCCTAATGAAGTTTTGAGCTTCTTAGAGAGCGATATGCGAGTGGAGCCTGAAGAATGGATACAAAGATGCTGTTTGATTGAAATTGGTTTTGTTATATTCAATGCACCTTACAATTCCAAAGGATGGCAGTTATTGCAAGGACTTGTTGAGAATTGTGGTTGGGTTTATCCTTTTAAGGAAATTTGTATAGTATGCGATCGCCCCCTTCATCTACGCTTCGACAATCAAAATCGCCTGCACGCTGAAGGCGAACCCGCCATTGAATTTATTGATGGATATAGCCTTTACTCCTACCACGGCGTAACTTTGCCTGAAAAATACGGTAAAATTCACCCGCAGCAATGGCAATCTCAATGGGTTTTAACAGAAGAAAATGCTGAACTACGTCGAGTGTTAATTCAGGGTATTGGTTACGCTCGAATTTGCCAAGAATTGCAAACTATTGAATTAGATAATTGGCAAGAATATACTCTATTAAAAATTGATAATAATGTGGATATCGAGCCGATTTATTTATTAAAAATGACTTGCCCTAGCACAAGCTCTATTCACGCCTTGCGAGTTCCACCTAATATGAACTCAGCGCGTGAGGCAATTCGTTGGGTAAATTGGGGAATTGATCCAGAAGAATTTGTTGTGCAAACCTGAGTTTACCAAGCCCAGCATTTGGATTGAGTTTTATTTTTGATATCACACAAAAAAAAGACGCAAATTTAACTTTTGCGTCTCCTTTAGAAATTTTGAAAATTAGAAACTGAATGTGGTTCTCAGTGCGCCAATTACAACATCATCGTTGTCATCGTTATGATCTGGCGATGTTAACCAGATGACTCCTGGGGTAATGGTGATATTGTCAGCCAACTTATACTGATAGAACGCCTCTAGATGATAGGATGTATCCTCATCTCTATCCAATCCTGCGATATTAGAACTTGTGACTCTTGGCTCTACACCAGCGATAATACCTGCTAAGTTACCTTCTTTACCAAGGTCGGGAAAGCCGAGGGTAACGGCATAGTTCCAAATGTCAACCTCTCCACGGTTTCCAGTCAATGTGCGGCTATTGGTGTATCCAGCCCAACCACCTAAGACTATGTTATTAGTGATGCCAATGGATGCTTGGACACCGTAAGAATTACTGGAAAATCGGGAATCTAACGTACCATCGGCATCTAAATCCAAGGGTGCGAGATTTGCTGCATTGCTACCAGTTAGTAGTGGTTGGTTGTAGGAATTGAGGTAAGTTAAACCAATAGTAATGCGATCGCTTGGTTTAACCGTCAACTGTGCCAACGCACCATAACTCCCATTAAACAAACCATTATTGGGTGTAGGGTCATTAGCTGTACCACTCAAATACCCTAGACTCAGTGCCAATTTGTCACTGAACTCGTGCGTTACTCCCAACCCCGCACCACCTATTTGGTAGTAAATTGGGTTGCGTGTACCAAAGGTGGATAAAGCACCAAAAGCGCCATCACCATCAAAGATATTAACAGTGGTGGTAAGGTCATCTGCTGCACCTGCGTTGGCAATAGCGATAACCTCTGTTTTTTCGCCCAAGGGAAATCTATAGAACAACGCATCTATAGCAGCATCAGTGGTACCATCACCAGCAAAAAATAAGTTGCCCTCTGGTGTACCAATGTTAGGGCTGAGAATATTATTAGCCTGGATTCTAGTGAACAATGTATCTCGCCCTGTGAAGCTGGTCACAAGTTCTATCCGCGCTCGTACCCCTAAAGTTGTATTCTCATCTGTAATTTCTGCACCGTTAACTGTATTTCCTGACAAAACATCGCTAACAACTGCGACTACTTGTCCTTGCAATTTGGTTGTGGTTGAAAACTGATTAGCTTCCAATTCAGCAGTGCGTGCTTCTACTGCATCCACACGACCTCGGAGTGTCGCCAGTTCGGCTGAAAAATCTTCTTGCAGCTTTTGTAATGTGGCTAAATCTTGTTTGCTAACTAAATCACCAGTGGCTGTAGCAATTAATTCGTTAACCCGATCAAGACAAGCATTCAAACCAGCAGCAAACTCATATCGCGTTAATGCCCGATTACCACGATAAGTGCTGTTTGGGTATCCTGCAATACACCCATAGCGCTCAACCAAGGACTGCAATGCTTGGAATGCCCAGTCGGTGGGTTGCACATCAGAAAATTGAGATACGGAGGTAACTTGCCCCGTTATCTGAGTTTCTGTATCTGGACTAGCTAAAATTTGCGGTTGATTAATTTCAGAAATGCTAGATGTTTCACCTGCAAATGCAGCAGGATTAAAAAATAGCATGACACCACATACTGCTGGACTAACTAGCAAATATTTACAGAATTTTTGCATTTTTCCCCTCACACTGAATCTCCAATTCACACCCAAAGCACGTTTTTTTTTACGTGTATTTTATGAAAACATTTGTCAGTAATCTTATCAGAAGTAAGCAAACTTTTTAACAAAAAAAGTCAAGAAATCCTAATTATTTAGGTAAAACTAAATTGCAGAGGGCTCTACCATCTGAAAAAGTTTTGTTGTTACTCATTACACAGAAAACTCAGAATGATATTATATGGATTGAATGAGAATGAGAATTATTATAGTATAAATTTAGAATAGGTCTTATTGTCAATAGGAATTGTGACAAAGGCAGACCTGTATCCATTTTGAGGAGAAAACCCCGTGATTGTAAATTGCAGAGGACTTAGAACGGGCAGCCAAAGAAGCAGCATCTTGTCCGTAATTGTTCTGTTAATGTTGTCAATGACAGCTGGCTGTAGCCAATCGAATCAGAATCAGGGAGCAACTACTGAACAGTCGTCACAAGCACAGACGACTGCATCCACCCCAGTAGCGCAGTTAGAAAAAACTAAAGTAGTGACAACATTTTTGCCGATATATTTATTTACTAAGGCAGTAGCTGGGAATGTGGCAGATGTAGAAATTCTAGTGCCACCTGGTACGGAGGTACATGAATATCAAGCGACACCAGAAAATGTCAAAGCGATAGCAACTGCAAATGTGTTAGTAAAAAATGGTTTAGGTTTGGAGGAGTTTCTGGAAAATACTGTTAAAAATGCCGAAAATAGTAAATTAACTGAAATTGATGCTAGTAAAGGTATTAAACCCTTAAATGAAATTTCACCTGTTGTGACGACCGAGGAGGAAAAAGACCACGACCATGAACACGCCCAAGGTAATCCCCACGTTTGGTTAGATCCAGTTTTGGCAAAACAGCAGGTAACTAATATTCGTGATGGATTGATTGCTGCCGATCCGGCGAATAAAGTTACTTATGAGGCCAATGCTGCGGCTTATATTAAAGAATTAGAAAGTTTAAACAGTGAATTTCGGCAGACTTTACAGAAAACTCCTAGTTGCACTTTTATTACTTTTCATGATGCGTTTTCATATTTAGCTCAACGTTATAACCTCAAGCAAGTTGCTGTGGTGCAAATTCCCGAAGATCAACTTTCACCAACGGATGTGCAAAATGCAGTTAATGCTGTGAAAAAATTCAAAGTTAAAGCTTTATTTAGTGAACCAGGAGTAGATAACAAACTCCTAACCAGCTTATCCAAAGATTTAAAATTAAATTTGCGGACGCTGGATTCATTGGAAACCGGCGAAACAGATCCACAGCATTATCTCAAGGCTATGAAAGCTAATTTACAAACTCTGGAAACAGCGTGTAAATAGGTTTATCATTTGTCCTTTATCCTTTGTGAAAACCAATGACCAATAACCAATGACCAATAACCAATGACCAATGACCAATGACCAATGACTAATGACATTGCTATTTTGAAAGTAGAAGGGTTAACTGTCTATCAAGGCAGCTATCTAGCTGTCCAAGATGTTTCCTTTGAATTATTGCCAGGAACAGATACAGCCATCGTTGGCCCCAATGGTGCTGGTAAAAGTACTTTGGTAAAAGCGGTTTTAGATTTGATCCCTCGAAGTGCTGGTACGATTGAAATATTGGGTCGTCCAATTGCAAGATTGGGGCGTTTACGTCACACGTTGGGCTATATGCCGCAAAACTTCATCTTTGACCGCAGCTTTCCCATTTCTGTCAGCGAGTTAGTGGGATTGGGATGGGACAAGGAAGGGAAAAGAGGAGATTTATTTTTTTCCAAGCTGTGGAGACAAGACCGAGAAAAATCGGCAGCAGTAGTAGAAGCTTTACGGCGAACTGATGCTTATCATTTACAGCATCAAGCTATTGGTACTCTTAGCGGTGGTCAACTCAAGCGGGTTTTATTGGCTTATTGTTTGGTAATGCCTCGCAAACTGTTGGTACTCGACGAAGCCTTTGCTGGTGTTGATGTGCAAGGTGCAGCAGATTTTTACGCTTTGCTAAATGAATTAAAGCGTGAGGAAGGTTGGACGGTATTGCAAGTTTCTCATGATATTGATATGGTAAATCGCCATTGCGATCGCGTGCTTTGCCTCAACCAAAGCATTGTTTGTACTGGTAAGCCGGAAATTACCCTTTCACCGCAAAACCTGTTAGCAACCTACGGTCCAGGTTTTAGCCGCTACCAGCACCAACATTAATGTCCATAAGTATGAATTTTTTCAATGATTGTCAGATAGCAAGGCTTGCGATCGCCAATAGTAGTGACTTGATAGAATTATTACAATTCCCCTTTATGCAGCGTGCGATCGCAGGTGCTGTGTTAATGGGAATACTTGGTGGGATGTTGGGCAGTTTTGTCACCTTGCGCCAGTTGTCTTTTTTCAGCCACGCGGTTGGTCATGCAGCATTAGTAGGTGTAGCGTTAGGTGTGCTGCTACAGATAAATCCGACTTGGATGCTGTTACCTTTTACCTTAGCTTTTGGTGTTATTGTCCTCTACTTCATCGACAAAACCGACTTAGCTAGCGATAGTGTACTTAGCATAGTGCTATCTGGGGCATTAGCGATCGGTGTGATTCTCACTAGCCTGATTAAAGGATATCGTGGGAGCTTGATGGCGGTGCTGTTCGGCGATATTCTAGCGATCGATGCCACAGATTTAATTTTGACGCTGCTAGTGCTTGTGGGAGGCAGCATATTTTTACTATCAACCCTGCGGCAGCAAATTTTATTGACCCTTAACCCCGATGTAGCGCAAGTTCAAGGTATTCCCGTCCAGTTGTACCGCTACGTGTTTGTGGTCTTGCTTTCACTCGCGGTTGCTGTAGCGATTAAAGCTGTCGGCGTTTTACTGGTGAACGCCTTTTTGGTCATTCCCGCCTCCACCGCCAAACTGATGAGTCACCACTTTAGCCGCTTTCTAGTCATGTCGGTGATAGTTGGTTCCATCAGCAGCATTGCTGGCATCATTGTGTCAGGTCTTTTCAACCTTGCTTCTGGCCCGAGTATTGTTCTTGTCCAGTTTCTGCTATTTGTAGCTGTTTTTATCTGGTTTAAGTTGAGGTTAAAAGCTGCATAAATCTTTTTTCTCCAAGGTCTTGCTATATTCTTGGATGTTTGCTACATTTATTAATCGTGGCTCACAAAAGCCCCAGCCGGGATAGCTCAGTTGGTAGAGCAGAGGACTGAAAATCCTCGTGTCACCGGTTCAAGTCCGGTTCCTGGCATACAAATAAATAGGTAAAAGCCTTGATATATCAAGGATTCAAGAAAACCACCCTAGTAAATTTAGAAAAACTAGTGGTGGTTTTTACATTTTTTAACTTGACTTTGACTATGAATTGACTATGATGATAGTAGAGCAGAGGTTTTCATAGTCAAGGTAAGAATATGGTAATGAAGTTAGAACATAAGGCATCTAAAGGTTCAGTCGGTGTCGAATCATTTCAAGAAAGACTCAGACTACGTTTACCACGTCACCTTTACAATGGGAAGCAAAAATATCTAACTCTGGGAATGGCAGATAATCCAGAGAATCGTAAGTTAGCAGAAGCTAAAGCAAAGCAAATTGAATCAGATATTGCATTTGAACGCTTTGACCCCACATTAGCTAAATATAAACCCCAAACTCATTTAACTCTGGTTGCACCTATAACAGAAGGTCAGCAACAAACAACATTGATCGAGTTATGGGATAAGTACACAGATTATAAGTCTAGAACTTTGAGTGTAACCACTATTAACAAGGATTATAAAAAAACTAAAAACCACATTGCTAGTTTACCAACACAGAAGCTTTCAGAAGCTGTAATAATCAGAGACTTCTTACTCAAGACGTTAACACCTAATGCAACAAAGCGTGTCCTGACTCAATTAAAAGCTTGTTGTGATTGGGCAATAGATTCTGAGTTGATTAGTAGTAACCCTTTTGTGGGGATGTCACAGAAGGTAAAAGTAGCTATAAACGATGAAACTATCAACCTATTTAACAAAAGTGAGCAAGAACAAATTATCGCGGCTTTTGAGAGAAATACATACTATAGTCATTACACAAACTACGTTAAATTTTTGTTCATGACAGGTTGCAGAACTTCTGAAGCTATAGGTTTAACTTGGGGTCACATCAATGGTAATCTAACTCTAATTACCTTCTGTGAAGCTGTAGTAGAAGGGAATCGTAAAGATACTAAAACTCATAAAAGTCGCAAATTTCCTGTTAATCAATCACTTAAAGAGTTGTTAGTTTCCATTAAACCAAGTAATGCTAATGCAGATACACCAGTCTTTAAAGCACCCAAAGGTGGTTTAATCGATGCTCACAATTTCCTTAATCGAGCTTGGAAAACTGTACTATCTGAGTTAAATATTCCTTACCGTCCCCAATACCATACACGACATAGCTTTATCACAAATTGCTTAGAAGCTGGTATCAGTGTGGTACAGGTTGCTAAATGGGTAGGTAATTCACCAGAGATAATAATGAAACACTATGCAGGGACAATAAGACAAGTACAAGTACCAGAACTATAATTGTATCCATCATACTCGCACTATCAGCACTCCTAATATATACAGTAGCAAGGGATAGTAATCACACAATACTATCCTTTTTTCTTACCTCATGTAACATCTAACAGTTATTTCATCTAATGGCACTCTAACACATTAACTAAGTTACTATAAATAACTTATTGACTATAGGACAACTAAGTTTAATAGATAATTGTATTTACCTTATTTGCACTAGTTAAATCAGCAATAGATATGATAGGTATCTTAAATAATATTTCATATAATTATCTTGAATAAACTTCATTTGACTATGATTATATACAGTTACCTTAATTAATATATTTACTTCTACTTTAAGTAATAGGTCTAGAAATACTTAATATAATTGCATAAATGATTGTAGTTGCATTAATAACAAACTAGATAAATAACATAGGCTAATTCATGTATCTTATTTATTACTATACATAATAAGTTGTATAGAGTAAGAAAGAGTAAGAAAAATATGACTAATGCAATTAAAATAACTACCTTAATCGCGCTAAAAATCATTAAAAAATACTGATAAGCAAAATAACGAAAGATATTATATCAAAGGAGAAAATTGTAATCAGTTATTTTTTAAAAAGTATACACAAACAGTTTTTTCTTGCTTACAATATCAGCATGAGGCTAAAAAAACTCATAGAACCAGAACCTCGAAAACCGAATATCTAAGACGCTCTGAGGTAACAGAGGCATCGACTAGTCAAGGATGCCAACGGTAGGTAAAAAACGGGCTGAGGATATTCTGCATAGTACCTAACCACACATTCTGAGGAAGTCTGTTTAGGTCGTATTCATTCAAATTAATTATTAACCATAACAACAATGCCAAAAATCACAGATAAACCTCTAAACCATATAGTTAGTACTCGATTAAATAATAAAGATTATGAGCAGTTAGTGAATATAGCAAAACTTCATAAGCTTACAAATACAAGCTTAATAAGGAAGTTAGTTATAGAATGCCTCAAACAAAACTATGTAATTGATAACTTATCTAATTAAATGAAAAGCACTAGATTCAGCCGCCTAATGCTTTTGATTACTATGACCAATTATTTTTATATCTATATTTTAATTATGACTGATTATAATCAAACAAGACAAATCATAGAAGAAAAATTTATCTCTAGATTAAGCTGGCACAAAACCAATCAAGATGTCTATTTAGATGGGGAATTATTTGATATCGCTAAATTCCGCGCTGAGGTTGCAAAAGAACATAATGTAGTTTTGGATAATGATAAATACATTCATGAGCTAACCCGTCTTTGCAGTCTTAATAATCCCTTTTCTCCCATAGAAGATTATTTAAATGAATGTTTTTCTAATTATCAAGATACAAACTATAAGGACTTATTCAGAGACATCAATGAACAAGTTTTGCATATCGACCCTGATTCAATTGAGGCACTATACTTACCTAAAACTTTAGTAGCAGCAGTCAAAAGAATATATGAACCTGGATGTCAACATGATTCTGTGTTGATACTTAACAGTGAAAAACAAGGATTCTACAAAACCTCTTTCTTTAGAGAATTAGCTAGTACAGATTGGTTTGAAACCATCAATTTCGCTAGTTATAGCAAAGATGAATTAATGGTATGTCATAGTAAATGGATTTTGGAATTAGGAGAATGCGAACAGACTATTAAACCTTACGCTATGTCTAAACTTAAAGCATTTATTACCAAAACATCAGATTCATTTAGAAAACCTTATGCTGCAACTAATGTTACGTTACAAAGACAATTTATTCTTGTAGGTACTACTAATAAAGATAAGATTTTACACGATCCTACTGGGAATAGAAGATTTTGGATTGTTGAAATTAATCAGAAAATAGATATTGATTGGATTAAGCAAAATAGAGATTTAGTTTGGGCGGCAGCAGTATTAGCTTATAAAGATAACTATTCTACTTATTTGAATGAGACTGAACAAGAATTAAGTAATTCTATTAACTCTAGCAAGTATAAAGTTGAAGATATGTGGACAGATATAGTAACTAATTGGGCGTTAGATCAAACAACACCTTTTACTCTGTCTGATATTTTAACTAAGGCTCTGAATAAAGAACCTAAAACCTGGAAACGTCCAGATGAAAATAGAGTAACTGGGATACTACAATCTTTAGGCTTTGAAAAACCTAAAAATACTACTAGGGTTAACGGTAAGGGGGGTAAATATTATTATCCAATTACCAATAATATCTTAGATAAAGTAGCCAGCTAATAATTCAGTTACACTTAGTTACAGGCTGAAACTCATATTATATAAGGGTTTCAGCTTTTTTGTAACCATGTAACCATGTAACCAATAATTTATAAACTTTTTTCAATATCTGTACTGACTCTTGATTCATCCACATTTACTAAAGAGTTTGATAAAAGTCAGTTACATTAGTTACAGTTACACATTAACTTGAAACCTAGTTATTGCAAGGTTTTCAGCCATTATTGTAATTCTAGTGAGTTACATTGTAGTTACATCAGTTACAACCACTAAAAGAAATATGTTGGTAAACACCAGTATAATAAGTAACTCTACTCAGGTAGATCCTAAGTATTAGCAGTTAATCTCATAATAATGAGAGTATCACTAAGATCAATTGAATATGGATATTGCAAGAGCAATGGCTTTAGGTGGTCAAATAGTTTATGCAGATAATTGTGATTTTTATTCCTCTGACAAACTAAAGTTACTTTGTAATGTATGTAGAGAACCTGTTTATTTAAGAAAGGGTGATATTAGAAAACCTTATTTTGCTCACCATCATGCTACTAGTTCTAGACAATTAGAAGAATGTGAACTGAGAGCATCAATTTATAGTAAGAATACACAAATAAATAGTTTTATTCAAGATAGGGGACAAAGATTAGAAATATTTCAACAGCACTTCATAAGTATGATTTATGTGGGGCAAGAAAAAATTGTTAATGATGTGAAATTTAATAACTGGATTGATTCAATAAAACAAAATTATAATCTGGCAATTAATAACATTACTAATGATTGTATAGAATATTTTTTAAAATATCACAACAAAATAAAGCAAAGATATGTTATTCCATTAAAAAATGTAAAAGATAAACAAATCTTGTTTCAACAGCAAATAGCTTTCGAGGCAATAAATTATTTGTGCGTTAAATCTAGTTATAAATTGCTTCAATACATAATAACTTACAGTATGTATCAGTTATATAAACATGGTAAAAACAATTTGTTGGAACAAGATATTACAAAAAAAATATAGTTACTATTTGCGATTTTGCTATAAAGTTAGTATTAAACAATCCTTGGACAAAACAATTTGAATCAATACAAAATAAACCAGACAATTATAATTACTCAAATTTAGTTAGTGAAAGTAGAAGATACTATGATAGTAAAGATGGTGGATTTAATAAAACTAGAGTAAGTTCCCTAATTCAACTTGATAAAACAGATATCAACGATCGCCAAAAACCCACTACCACTAATCGTATTGCATCTGGTTTATTAGGTAACTGGTCACAACCATTTTTCTTACAATTGGAACCCGGTCAGTATTTGGCAGATAAGTTAGGCACACAAGCTATACAGTATCAAGTAGCCATAGAAAACGGACTAATGATACTTTATACCCTAGATAAAAACTTCGTGCGTAGTGAAGCTATTAAAGCAGCGCATCGTAAAAAATCATTCTCTCAAAATATGACACAAGAGAGAACAAAGTTATTAACAATAGGTACTGTAGAAATCAGTGAAATTACAATCAGTAAGTGGATAGCTACTCAACCACAATATGAGCAATTATCTAAATTACTGAACAAATCAACCAATTTACCAAGTGAAGTAAGAAAACAATACAATGGTTTATTTCTTACTAACACTACACTATCTATAGGTGATAGAGTACTTTGCAACAAAGTACTACAGGGTAACAAAATAGTAGTTAAGTCTCAACTCAACCAAAGTTATATGTTAGATCACAATCAACCTAAAACAGAGTGCATCTGGCTTGACCAGTTACGTAACGATATTACTAAGAAAATGTTACAATCTAACGCACAACACGTTAAAACTACAGTTGAGAATTACGTAGTTAACAATTCAGATAGTCAAATACACAAAGCAGTACACGACGTTAAGAAATTACAACAATCTGCTAGAAGTGCTGTAAGACAACATCAACCTAGTGCTAGTGACTCTGATATAGCTAGATTAGCTATGTTAATCACTGAGTACATTGTTACTAAACTCAACTTAAACAAATCTCAAGCGGTTGATTTATTGATGAACTTGAAAAAAGATGTTAACCAATACATCAAAATTAGAGACTTAGTTATAAAACCAGAATTGGGTCATCTAAAGTAAGTTTTAACACCAAGCGCGCTTTTCTATAGATAAAATGAGTATTGTTTCTATATCTACCTATCTGATGATTAAGATGATAATTTAAATATAATAATTATCGTACATTATCTATAGTAAGAAAAATAGGTTATATATCTATTAATATATGGATTAATGTGTATATTATATATATGATATTATTTAAACTCAGTTATAGCTGATTAGGATTAGTGTACTTGCGGCTCAATACGATTAATTATTTTAACTTTTCTTTTCACTAAGTTAATTAACCTTAAGTAATGTTACTTTAGCCAGTAATGTAGTAGTTTGGATATATGTTAAGAAAACCTCTAATTTGTCTAGATGCTTTAGTATATCTCTTACTTTATCGTGGGTATTAGATGTACTGTTATATGATTTAATTCATTTGTTCTTGTTGCCTTTATGTCTACTGCGTATAAAGTTAATATGTAAGTAACGAGATAGTAGAAAGTTTTCCGCCTCCTGGCATTTACTACATACTTGAAAAGCTTTTATTTATTAATTATTTCATAAAAAAACCACTAGGTTTCTAGTTTTTGCTAGTGGTTGTTTCTTACATTTTTTAATTTGACTTTTACGCTCAAAGCTAAATAATCGAGAATAAAATTACGTGCTATTTTTTAGTTTTAACTCCGCCTAATGTAGTAATGCACAATCCCATTTTTAATTCAGCAGAGTACTATAATCAGTTACCAAAGAATATCTAAAGGTTCTGGTTTCTTTTTCAGTTTAACCTGAAACACCTCATCAGATATAACGAGGTAGTGAACTCCAAAGACTAATGCCACAATAGCAGGGATATAAGTCCAGCAAAACAGTATGCAAATTAAACCCCATCCCCATGCACCTAGATAGAAATAATGAACACCAACATTACCTAGTAATATTGCTAAAATACCTGCCGTAACTCTAGATTTTGTAGCTTTGATTTTTTGAGATGAAGTAGGATCTGCATAAATTGCAAAAGCTTTACTACCATCTGTATCAAAATCAACTCTATTACCTGCTTCTGGAGCCGTAGCTAGGTTCCAATCTGAGCCTGTGAATTCATATCTCTTTCCATTATCTGCTGAGATAAATCCCTGGTTCGCTTGGATAGAAAAGTCGAGAACTGTACCTTGCATATAGAAATAGTATTTAAACTTTATCCGTAAATAATATTACCTTTTAAAGAGGTTTAGTTCAGGGATTACACTTAAATACTTACTCAAAACCTAATTTATGTAAGCTATGCCTGAGAATAACTGGATACAACAGTAAACTACTATAGCTATTGCTAACGATAAAACTGGGGAATGGTTGTTTCTTACGTTTCGATTGTTGAATGATTAGCCTTGATAGCATTTAAGCTTTAATACCTAGCTCTACAATTCCCTATAACAAGCGATATGAAACTTAAGCTTGCATTCTACATGGGACTGAAAATAGAGGCATTATAGGCTGATGTAGCATGAGTGTTTATGTACTAGATAGCTTGATACAGTTGTCAGATAGCTACTCAGATAGTTATTGTTCTATACTTAACCTGCTAGTTGCTATCATAGTAAACTATGTCAGATAATGTTTGGAAAGAACGGGAAACTACTATAGCTATTGCTAACGATAAAACTGGGGAATGGTTGTTTCTTACGTTTCCATCATGGGAGGAAGCTAGACAAGCCGTTAATGCAGCTAGGAGTGAAGGTAAAGCAGCAGTTTTCTATGACGGTGCTACTTTACCCGAACCTCCAGAATTACCTATGCCTCCAGAACCACCATAATATTGACTATGGTTTGACTATGAATATGAATGACTATGAATGAATATCCTTAATCAGCAAGTATTTTAGCAATCAAAACAGAGGACTGAAAATCCTCGTGTCACCGGTTCAAGTCCGGTTCCTGGCATACAACACAGACAAAAACACCTCTTACATAAGACATAAACTGACATAAAGCTGTCATAAGTAAAAAGCTCCTTGATGCTTATACCGCGTAAAAGGTTTATGTCTTAGCAATTGTATTCTCTAAGCTTTTCCACACCATCCTCCCTTTGCACGCATCGGTTAGAAGAGTGTCGTCAACAGCCGCACATTCTTCCCAACGCTCACCTTTCAGGTAGAACGCAGGGCTGCTGCTGCTAAAGCTCAAGCAGCGTGAATAAAGCAGACAAGCCGATTTTCTTTATTGACAGAGCGTTAGGAAAAAAATATGTTGCAGATGGTCTACGTACTGTGGGTGCAAACGTGGAAGTTCATGCAGACCAATTTTCGCCTGATGCACCAGATATAGAATTAAGTTGCAGAGGTTGGTTAATTCTCACAAAACATGATGAAATTGGGCGCAATTTTCTAGAACAAATGGCGCTCGCCAGTTCGGATGCCAAAGTTTTTGTACTATCTTTGCGAAATTTGACCGGAGAAGAAATGGCAGAAATCTTTGTACAGGCTATTGAGCGGATGGAGAAGTTTGCCCAAAGTAATCAATCACCATTTATTGCCAAAATCTAAAAATATGGCAACGTAAGAGTTTGGAAAAATCATACTCAACTGCTTAAAATACTACTTAAGCGATCGCTCTGAAGTCCACCCAGAACAAAAGTGCTTGAAACTCATATTACAAGATGATTTCGGCTTTTTGTATTCTCAAGTGGAAATAAAGGACTCGTAAGGCATCTGGAAAACTTTTTGGTCTACTGATGGTGCTTAGGCACTTGTCTCTAAGGGGTTTTCGGCATTTTCCTGATAAGCACTTAAAAACAAAAAGACCAGCCTCCCACAGCTGGCCTAGAAAATATTTTTTTGCGTTGTCTTCTCAAGAGAGTTAAAACCCATTTGCGCGTTCCCAAAATGCAACGGGCAACTTTTCTTAACAATATTGTAACAGTCAACACACATTTTTCGTGAAACTTCATCAAAAAAGATAAGAAAAAAGCTTAAAAGCTTCTATCCATCAGGATAATTCAGCAAATCGCAGGGTAGAAAAGGAGTGGAGTAGAGGGGCAGAGAGAGCAGGAGGAGCAGGGTAAAAATTCTTAATTTTTGACAAATGACTAATGACTACTAACCATTTGTGGTTTTCCCCAGAGGATGCTTTCCTGCTTGTAAATTGCAATTCCCGGTTTTGCTCCTTTGGGTTTGTAGACGTGTTTTAGCTGAGTGTAAACTACTGGCACTTGTTCACTCTGACGGGCGCGACTGTAGTAGGCGGCAAGATTAGCTACAAATTGTAAATCACCTTCTTCTGCAACAGCACCGGGTTCTAGACGTAGTAGCACATGACTCCCTGGAATTTCTTGAGCGTGGAACCATAAGTCATAATCCCCAGCTACACGAAAGGTTAATTGGTCATTCTGGCGATTGTTACGCCCGATTAATACTTCAAAGCCGTTGGGGGTAAGGTAACGATGAAAGTTGGTGCTGGGGGGTTCATTGGCACTGCGACTGCGATATTCTGGATCTTCTAAATACTTTTGTCCAATCAACTCTTCGCGGATTTCTTCTAAAGCTCGCAAATCTTCTGCTGTTTGGTAGGTGTCTATCTGAGCGATCGCAGCTTCTACTTGTTCTAAATACTCAATTTCTGTCTGCACTTCTAACAGTAGCGGTTCGACAGCAGCACGAGCGCGTTTGAGCTTTTGGTGCTGTTTGTAAAGACTTTGGGCATTTTGGACGGCATTTTTATCTGGCTGGAGAGCGATCGCTACTGGCAAATTTGTATCAAAATCAGCAAGGATAATTTCTTTCATCCCCGGTTCCCAGTTTTGCAAGTGAGCCATCAATAAATCAGCTTTTTGCCGATACTCATCAGCTTGATCTGATTGCTGCAAGCGCGTCTTAAAGGTTTGAGCCTTATTCCGTAATTTCACCAGAATATTATTCAATTTCTGACTCAACTGATGGCGCAATTGTAAAAATAACTGTTGGTCAATTTGGTTACTGTAGTAGCGGTTGAGTAACTCTTGGATATTTTTAACCTTTTCAACTGCACCCCAACCCATTACGGTGTAGCCATCTTTTGTCCAAGCGGGTTGAAATTTATTGGAATTCAAAGCTTGCAGCCATTCTTGCCAGCGCTCAAATAGCCGTCGCCAATCGTCGGGGTTGAGAGTATCGGTGGATGTTTCTGGTGCGATATTTGCTTCTAGCAGCATTAACTCTAGTAGTGCTGCACTCAAGCCACTATAACTTTTCAGCAATTGCCGCTTGATTGCTCCTGGCACTAAACTTACCCGTTCTTGCCAACGTTCTTGTGATTCGTTCAAACTGGGGACAGTTCCAGTCAGTTTTGGTGGTGTTTCATAAGGTTGTCCGGTTTGGATGGGACGGACACTAGATTGTTGCTGACTGACTTGATGAGCAGCAGTGATAATTATATTGTTGGCATCGGTGAGGATGACGTTGCTATACTTGCCCATGATTTCTGCATAGACATGATATAGGGCGGTTTCTCCAGGACGACGGGCAAATTGCAAATCAATAACACGCTCCCAAGGGGCGATCGCTTCAATAGCTACCAGTGCTAAACCATTCAATTGGTGTATCAGTTGTTGGCTAAAGGTAAAGGTATCTGGCGATCGCGGTGGTGGATCGCCGATACAAATATGTGCAGCTTGCGGATGCCAAGAAATCTGTAGCCAATCTCGCTGTTTCAGGGTGCGTAATGCCATAGCAATAGTGTAGCGATCGCGCTGGTAAACCTGTTCTAAGCGTGATGGTAGCCAGTTAGCGCGGATTTCGCTACAAGCAGCTGTGAGAGTGGTAAAGTCAACTGGTTGCAAAGCGATTAGTTGTTAACATTCAAATGGTAGCAATCGCTATGCTTTTATCTTCGTTTAGTCAAAGCATAGCAGACCTCAACTATCATAGCGGTTACTTGGTTTGGTGATAGCTGCGAATCAAAAAACACAGAAATCTATAATTCAAATAGACTCTCAGTACTTAGATGATAACTTAGCTTGTTATACATTTATTTAGTGTAGAAATTACTGTGTTATCTGTCAGCCAACTTATATATAAATAGGCTAAGTAATTTCCACTAATTAAACTAATAATGGAAATCACTCAGCCCAGAGAAATATTTAGAATAAATGATTAGTAATGGTGAGTGAGGACTAGGAAAATAAAATTATTGCTTACTTCCGAGTTACCCATTCACCATTATCTGTTACTCAAGAGAATTATTTAGCAACCAAAGCTGGCTTTTTTGTTGTTGACTGCACTAATTCAACTGTTGATTCCACTAGTTCTTTTGCTGTTGAATGCACTAATTCGGCTGTTGACTCCACTAGTTCTTTTGCTGTTGACGCTACTGATTGTGGCTGCAACAGTTCGATGTAAAGTTCACTTAGTTGATGTGCTACACCATCCCAGCTAAACTTAGTTTCGACGCGCTTTCTACCAGCTTTACCCAATTCATCTCGCCATTCTGGATTTAAAAGAATTCGGTCAATGGCAGATGCAAAGGCATCTACATCTTGTGGTGCTGCCAATAAACCAGTTTCTTCATTAACTACAGTAAACTGAAGTCCGCCAACATCGCTTGCTACTACTGGTGTACCGCTTGCCATCGCTTCGATCGCTACGAGTCCAAAAGGTTCGTAGTGACTGGGAACAACGCAAACATCAGCAGCTGCGTAATAGCTTGGCAAAATATCTTGACTGAGACGACCAGCAAGGGTGGTAAAGTCGCTCATCCCTAATTCGTTGATAATAGCCTCAATGCGATCGCGCTCAATACCGTCGCTGTTACCTGGAGTACTGCCACCACCAATAATTAACTGGAGATTCTTGGAGTCACGTAGCGAAGACTCATTTACTGCACGTACCAAGGTTTCTATCCCTTTGCGTGGGTCAAAACGCCCTACATATAATACTACTTTGGCTTCTTTATCAATTCCTAATTTAGCTCTGGCTGCTTCTCGTACAATCGAGCCAAAGCGCTGAATATCTGTACCGCAGGGAATAATGTCGATATTACCTTTAGTGGAAACTAGCGATCGCATATGTTGCTGTTCTTGCGGACTTGTCGCTACAATTCGCTCTGCTTTTTCCAACACATCTTTTTCTACTGCTAATCGCTGACTAGCAATCAAAGGAATATTTTCTATGGTGTTGTATTTGACTGCTCCTAAGGAGTGGTAGGTGTGAACCTGTTTACTATGTTGGATTTTATTTAACTGCATCCCCACCCAACTAGACAGCCAATAGTTAGTGTGAATTAACTCGTATTTAATGCCATTTCTTACTTGAAATTTGAGGAAATTATCCACAAATTCTGGCAGAAATTCAAAAATTTCATCTCGCGGCACAAACTCAAGGGGGCCAGCTTTTAAACGAATAGTGCGGCAATTGTGGCTATGTTCAACAATTGAGTCTTGCTCCAGGCTCACTTTGCGAGTAAACATATCAACTTGCCATCCCAGCTGGGCTAGTGCTTCACCCACATTACGCACATAAACATTTTGTCCCCCAGCTTCTTCTTTCCCTATTTCAATCGCCGGGTCTCCGTGGACGGAAATTAAGGCGATACGTTTTTCGGTGGTAGAGTTCATAGTTTGTGTGTTGCTAATTTTAACAAAGTTTTAGGCTTTTCCAAGCTCGTGTATAGCACACTTGCCTAAATTTTTCAGGAACTTTGATTAATATTGATTTTAATTTACTATGCCTAATATTTTTTTACATCTTCTGCCAGAAGTATACTATTAGATTAAATAAAAATATTGAATTTCTTTAGATATAGAAAATATTTATACTAAAATTTCATACTTTTGATAGATAAAAATCATGTATTATTGTGCATATATTTTAAACTATTTTTAAGAAGCAAAATTGCTGAAAAGCTTAGAAATAAGTACTTTTAGCTCCCCTACTTTCTCTCATTTCAATTCAGATTGCTATACTAATTTAGAATATCTAATACCTTTGATAGATAAATCTTATAGTTTTCGTCTTGTTTGTGCAGATATAATCCCATAGATATAAACTAATGTGAGTTCGATGAAGTGAATAAGGAGCCGCACGCAGAACTGCTGCTGAGGTTCCAATCATCTAACACAGTTAATTCCAGGATTTTGACATATTCTACGAATTCTTCTCTAGAAAAACTATGCGATCGCACAGTGTTTTGTAGAAACAGTAGTTCAATAAATTAAGTTTTTTGGCGATTTTGATGTAAGTCCTGAATTCATCTCACTAAACTCACATTGTATTAAGTAATAAGAATAAATGTTAAATATTGATGCAAAATCGGGTACTTTCTGGAATTTGCTTCGGAAAGTTTCAGATTATGTTTTCAATCATTAATAAATTTTAGGAGCAAATCAGGTGTTTACTTCAACCTTACTCGCTGCTGCAACCACACCTCTGCAATGGAGTCCAACTGTTGCACTAATTATCATTATTGTTAATATCGTTGCCATTGCCTTTGGTAAATCTACCATCAAATATCCTAACGCAGAACCAGGGCTACCCTCAGCCAATTTATTTGGTGGTTTTGGTTTACCAGCCCTTTTAGCAACTACCGCCTTTGGTCATATTTTAGGAGTGGGCGTTGTCTTAGGGCTGCATAACCTGGGAAGAATTTAGGTTATTACCCAGGGCGAACGCATCTTATTTACTAATAAAAACTAAGAAAGATTTTAAAATGACATAAATAATTGTAGAAATTGAGTGAATGATAAACAAAACAAATCAAATATTTTTCAATCTGAAAATTATCTTATTTTCAACTGAACGGCTATTCATTAATACTAAAAATATTCAAT
>NZ_JACJQM010000069.1:0-28909 GCF_014696655.1 Nostoc sp. FACHB-888
GAACCTATCCCACTATTCTAAAAATCCCTACTCCTTTTCGTAAAATGTGCTTGAAAACCTTAATTTTTCGTTTTCAGTTCTCAATAAGCTTAAGCTTTGTAGCACAAATATTATTAGTGGGATAGGTTCAAGTAACTTACCAAAAAGAATAGTCAACTGCCCCGTAGTATGTCTGTTTATCTCGTTCGTTAATAACTCTCACTGCAATTTCTTGATCAGTTTTTCCCCAAACGTATCCGGTTAAGTCTCCCCAGAGTAGATGACACTCATCTATTAAGAATACTCTTAGTCTTCCTGATTCTATTTCCTCTCTGTTGCTTGCCAACAATGATTCAATCTGTTTTTTTTTGCGGCAACAGCTTCAATGTCCGCCTTTGGATTCAAGGCAGTGGTTTTCTTCCAACTAATTCCTGCCGCGTCAAACAAATCGTAATAGCTTCGTTTTGATTCGTAGATCACATCATATTCAAATGCTAATTTGTACTCCAGTTCACCCAGTTCCCAAATATCCTTAGCTTGCAACCAACTTAATACTTCTTCCCTCTGTTCATCGCTCAAGTAACTCTTTCTCCCTTGATAATTTAAGCGTAGTCCTGAAATTCCATATTCCTTATAGGCGTTCTTCCAGCTTGTTATCGAACCAACAGACACATCTAAAATTGTTTGAATTTCCTCATACTTGTAGCCTTGATAAACCAGTTTAACTGCTAAAGCTTTTCTAACTTCACGGGCATCTGGGCGATTATCTATAAATTCTTGTAGTTCTGCGATGGCTACGCCCGCCGCAGGCATCGCTGCTTCTATATACTGGTTTATCATTGTTCGCTCTTAGACAGATATCTCCCTCCGTATTATCTCGCAACCTTTTTCAGAAATCAAATATGATTCCTATATATGCCCTCAAATTGGCGTACTGGCTATTTTATCTTGAAAAAGATTAAATACAAATTTAAAACCCACACTCTACTGCTAAAGTGCGGATTTTAAAATATATGCTAGCGAATTTCATTAAAATAATATTAAGTGAATACGGTCTTGCATTCTACTATCCATAGAAATATAATAAACAAGTTTTGATAAAGACGACTTCCACTCATATGCTAAATATTACCTTAGAGGGATAAACCTTCTACAGTATCTGCCTCACCCTAGAGATAGGACACCGTTATGGCTAAACTGAATCCAGTGCAGCTACAAAAAAATTTGAACCAAGTTAACTATCCCCTTAGCAAGAAAAGCTTGGTTAAGTATGCTGAAGAAAAAGGTATTGACGAGAAAATCCTGCGAGTTTTGAAGAAGTTGCCTTCAAAACAATATGAAACCCTGGCTGATGTGATCAAATTAGTTGATGAAATATTCATTACTAAAATCAGTCCGGCACAATTAGAGAAAAACCTGATTGCAGTTAACTATCCACTCAGCAAAAAAGACTTAGTTAAGTATGCTGAAAAAAAAGGTGTTGATGAGAAAGTCCTGCGAGCCTTGAAATGGTTGCCTTGTAAACAGTATGAAACATTAGCTGATGTAGACAATGCAATTAATCAATATGCCTAAAGGGAAGGGAAGGTCAATTAACTAACTAAACATAAGTAAATAGGCATGGAAAAACCAAACTATGTGAAAATGAGTAAATTCAGAGACATTTTTTGGCATGATGCAATCCAGGCTGCTCTATAGAATCCTTACTTACTTTTTTAGTAATAAATCTTTTTACCCACCTCTCACGGGTTTTTTATGTTTTTTTATGTCTATTTTTCAAAAATATACCTTTTTCTTAGTCTAACATAAAGGAAATGAGCCGATTGCAAATTCGTGAAGATGACCTGACAGGTAAAAATGTTGCTGACCTTCTGAGAGAACATCTCGAAAACATGCATGAGATTACCCCACCCGAAAGCGTTCATGCTCTTGATGTAGAGGCATTGCGTTCGCCTGATATTACTTTTTGGACGGCTTGGGATGGCGAAGAAGTGCTTGGATGCGGGGCATTGAAAGAACTAGGAATTTAGCTTTGTGGTTTTCTTCCAACTGATAGAAGCTGCATCGAATAAATCATAGTAACTTTGTTTGGACTCATAAACGACGTTATATTCACTCGTGTAGTTTATACTCCAGTTCCCCAAGCTCCCAATTGTACGAGAGTTTGTAGCCAACTCAACACTTCTTCTCGCTGTTCGTGACTCAGGTGAGCAGCTGAAGCGGCTGGTGTGCAAGGACAGTTTTGGCAGATGCACAACACTTTGTTTGACTATCAACAAGAGTTAGGAAACAGTTATCTTGTGGAGTATGCCAATAATTTAAGGCTAAATATTCCCCAATTTCTGCAAGATATTTCCAATCAAGTACATATAGCTCGCATTCGCTGCCCCTCAACATCCAGAACTGGGCGACGGCTACAAGGCTGCACTGATCAACTTTGGATATCTTGCCAATGCCGTTCTGTCCACAAACGAGGTTGTAGAAGCAATGCACTAACGTCAAACTCAAAAGAAGCGGATTCAATTTCCGATTCACATTCTTCATTTTGATGCAAGTTGACGACACAATAATTCATCAATCATTTAGAGGATTATTTCCATGACTGTTCATAGCTTATTGACTCCGGAAAATTCCACTGTCATTTTTATTGATCATCAGCCGCAAATGACCTTTGGCGTGGCGAATATCGATGGCCAGACGTTGATTAATAACCATTTTTTATCTTATGCTGCTACGGCTTCCTTGCCATGTTGCCGTAGCAGATCCATCAGTTCATCTCGATAGTCGTGGAAGGTGGAATGACGCTTGATCATGGGGCTACGCTCCGGCAGATTGATGGTCATCACCTTGCGTATTGTGCCAGGACAAGCACCCAAGGCATAGATGCGGTTGGACAGGAAAACGGCTTCCTCGACATCGTGGGTGATCATGAAAATTGTAATGTTGGTGCGCTGCCAGAGGTCAAGTATAAATTCATGCATCGATTCTTTAGTGTGGATATCAAGCGCACCAAACGGCTCATCCATGAGCAACACTTTAGGTTCAGACGCAAGGGCGCGGGCGATCGCAACACGCTGCTTCATCCCACCCGATAGCTCCTTGGGCAGCAAACCGCTAAAGCGTGACAAGCCAACGATGCTGAGAAAGTAGCTTGCCTGTTCGCGCCGCTCTTTTTTAGGGACGCCTTGCAGCTTGAGTCCAAACTCGGTATTTTCTTGCACGTTCATCCAGGGATAGAGCGTATAGTCTTGAAACACCATGCCACGATCAGGTCCTGGGCCAGTGATGTGCTTGCCATCAATGCGTACTTCTCCCGATGTCGGGCTATCGAGTCCAGCAATTTGGCGGAGTAGCGTGGATTTGCCGGAACCGGAGGCACCAACCGCGCAAATAAATTCGCCCTGCTCGATTACCATGTTAATATCTTTGAGAACTACGAGCGTACCGGATTGAGTCGGAAAGTGTTTGTTGAGCTTATTGACTTGCAAAAACATTGGTTTAGCCTCTCTAGGTTAAATGTTCTATCGAGTTGTTTATCGCTGCTGACTTGTCCATTTGCAGGTGACGCGAAGCAGATACTGAAACAACAAATCAAATGTCAATCCGATTACGCCAATTACAATTAGTCCAACAAAGATTTCATCGGTTCGTAAAAATCGACCAGCAACGCTGATACGTCTTCCTAATCCTTCGTTTGCGGCAATTAGTTCTGACACAATCACAAGCTGCCAAGCGGCAGCTAAGTTGATCCGGCAGGCATCCAAAATGCCGGGAAGAACGTGCGGTAAAATCACCTGAGTTAGTGTTGCCCAGCGATCGCCACCCAGCATATAGGTTGCTTCAATCAACTCTTTAGGCACAAACTTTACAGTATCCATCACCATCAGCGTATTGAAGAAAAACACGCCGATGAAAATCAGCATAATTTTCGGTTCTTCACCAATACCCAAGTAGAGAATCAGCAGTGGAATAAAGGCCGGTGCAGGCATATAGCGCATTAGACCAAACAGCGGCTCTAATAAAGCGCGAATGCTGGGAAAACTCCCCATCAAAATTCCGACCGGAATTGAGAAGCTTGCTGCTAACAAAAAACCAACAGCAACCCGCCAAAGACTAGCTACAGTATCTTTCAGCAGTTCGCGTGTCATCCACAAGTGCCCTGCTGCTTCTGCAACTCTTGCTGGCGTTGGCAAAAACTTTGGATCGATGTTGCCGAAGCTGGTTACTGCCCACCAGAGCAACAGTGGCAGGGCAATCGAAGTAATGGTTAATACTGTATAAAGGGGCTTAGGGATATCTTCGACCAGCCGCCAAAAAACCGTAGACTTCATGGTTTTTGGTTTGGTGAATGGTTGGAGCGAGCGAGGCGGAGTGCTGTGGCTCATCGTTTAAATTTGGGGTGAGGGATTGAGGCAGACAATAAATACCGATGCTAGTTCTATCCAGGCTTCGCTCGCTTTTGCATATAGGCTTTGACGAAGCGATCGTCAAATAAAAATGTTGTATTCGGTTTGTTTTGCGCCAACCCCACATCAATCAGAAATTGGCTCATTTGCTCAGTAGCATACAGTAAAGAAGCCATGTTGTTGCCAGGCTGAAACGCTTTCAGATTTTCTTCCACTGTGAAAAGGCGCGTACCATCGGCATATTGTTTGTATTCCTCAACTGGCACACCTGCCCGTTTTGACATGATGATGTAGGCACGATCCTGGTTTTCCCGGATGTAATCGAGCGTGGCAAACCAAGAATCAACAAGTGCCTGAATTTCTTCGGGATGTTCATCCAAAAATTTACGCGACACGACGAGGTGATCAGAAATTGCACCCGGAAAGTCTTTAGAACTGAACAATTCTTTACTACCCTTTCGCTGCAATGCCTGTGTTGTAAACGGTGCAAAAACGGCAACTGCATCAACTTGACCGGCAGCAAAAGCAGCAGCCGCTTTTCCTGTTTCCAAAGGCACAAACTGAATGTCTTGGGGCTTTAAGCCAGCTTGTTTCATGCCCAGCAACAGTAAAAAGTGATCAACGGTGCCTTCTTCGGCAGCCACTTTTTTACCACGCAAATCTGCAACCCTGTTGATTCCTTCTGCGACGATAACTTTATCATTGCCGGTCGAGTTGTCGTTGACTAGCACCACGACTTGATCTGCGCCCCCTGCTACCGAACTGAGCGTATCACCAAGGGTTTGACTATTGGCATCAATTTGCCCGGCTGCAAGGGTGCTAATGGATTCAAGGTAGCCATCGAACCACTTAAGGTTAACGGTTGTGTTTTTGGTTTTAAAAATTCCTTGCTCTTGAGCAACTTGCCAGGGAAACCAACCCGGCCAAGCACTGAAGCCCAAGTTTATCGTTCTAGCTTTGCTGTTAACGACTGCTGCTGCCTCGGCTTCGGTGGTAGTTTTAATATATACTGCTGGGTTTGTGCAGCTTACAGCTAAAGACATAACAACTAAAAATAACAGGCAAGCTGTGAGGAGCGATCGCTTTTTCATAGGCAAAATAATATTTTTCAATTGCAAATAATAAAGTAAAGGGCAATAAACTTGAATTGATATAACAAAGCCCGGAAAGAATCATTCAGCATTTAATAGCTGAAAACTTCCTCCCGGGCTTTTCCCCCGCCGTGTAATAAACTAGTCAGGCGCTCAAAATTCACAACCAATTAGCTTACCGACTTCTCTTGGACCAGCATTTGTATCTAATCCAGAAACAAGTTCAACACTTGATCCGCTTAACCCAAACCGGAACCCTAGAAGTCTATAAATTTTGCGTTCAATTAAACTTTTAAATTTTCCAGACAATTGCTCATTTAAGAACTTACTATCTAGAACAAGCAGAATACTAAAAACCTGCATTTGTTTTTCTTTTCACCGACAACTTTAACAACGAGCGAATCTCCAAATTGTATTCAATGATACGATAATCAAATAAAAAGTGAGGATTTGTTGATATTTGAATGGTTTTTTCAAAAAAAGCGATCGCTGCCCCAGAGCGATCGCGCCTGCCACTTTATTGCTTTTCAATCGCAGATTCAGATAATTTTTAGCCGCACAAGGCTGTTAAAAAGTAGTTACGGATACAAATTTCTTTGATTACTCCTGCTAAAAAAATAATGAACAAATATTGTGTAAAAATGCTAACCTAAATAGGAAACGCTCTGTTTACAATATTGTAGAAGTTTGGCAAACTCAAATTGCAAACTGAATAAGGATGAGCTTCTAGGGTTCCGATCGCGCCAAGAGTGAGATGACTGGTCCAAGAGAAGCAGCCGACTCTGAGCGAGTCGGTCACACGGCGGGAAAAAAGCCCGGGAGAGCCAGACAGTATGACTGTATTGGTAATCTCCTGGGCTTTGTTATTTGAGTCAGTAGTTTCTTCAATTCCAGAGGTTGAGCCTTTGGTAATTCCTAAACTGATCATCCAACCGTAACAAGAGGATTTTATGGTGCAAGCATCTGTTCTGCCGAATATGGGGGCAATTGATCCGAGCCTAATTTTGCTCAATGAAAAGCTGCCTGGTGGTGCGTATTGGCATTACGTGATCAAACGGGGAAACACCTTGCGTGTGACTGATTTGGAAGGGTCTCACGGTGTTTCGATGATTTGCTACAACGCGGATAGCCCCATCGAGCGGGTTAATGTAGCAGATACCGCCAAGATTCAGTTCAACGCCTTCCTGAAAAAGGGCATGGTAATTTACTCTGACATGGGACGCATTCTGTTCTCCATCACAGAGGATACCTCCGGCTATCACGATCTCATCTGTGGTTGCAGCAATGCTGCTAGCAACGCTGCAAAATATGGCGAAGGCGCTTACAACAAATATGGCGAAAGCGATTACAACAACTCTCGCAACAATTTCCTTAAAGCCTTGGGCAAGCGCGGTTTAACCCGCAAAGACCTAATGCCTAACCTCAATTTATTTAGCCGAGTCGCAGTGCGTCCGAATGGAGATTTGGAATATGTCGCAGGCGAGGAAAAACCGGGCAGCTTTATTGATTTGCGGGCGGAAATGAATGTATTAGTGATTATTTCCAACTGTCCCCATGTATTGCACCCCGATACAGTCTACAAGCCTAAGCCAATTCAACTTACTGTTTGGAAATCGCCTGCACCTGCACCGGACGATCTGTGCCGCACTGCAAACGAACAAGTGATTCGTGGTTTCATTAACACTGATGCGTTGTTTGCTCAGGAGTAGTTGGGTAGGTTAGTTTCCTACAATCTCTGTTTCTTTGCATCTGAAAATAGAAGAGGAGTCCTAATTATGGTCACAACATTACCCATTGAACTCGATCCAGCAACAGCAATTTATGATCAGGAGTTGGCTGCCCGTAAGCCTTGGTCTAGGATAATCAAAAAAGGGCAAATTTTGCGGATTATCGATCTACTAGGCAATCAAGCCATTGATACATTGTTTTACAATGCATACGATACCTCAGAGCGATATAGCGCTCCCGATACCATTGTCCGTCAAGGCAACATTTTCATTACTACAGGCACTCAGTTAATTTCCAACGAAGGAAACGTGATGATGACCGTCATCCAGGATCAGTGTGGCAAACACGATACACTGGGTGGGGCGTGTAGTATGGAAAGCAACTCAGTGCGCTATGGGCTGCACAAGAAGCATCTGCACGCTTGTGTCGAAAATTACTTGCTGGAACTGAGCAAGTATGAGATGAACAAACGTGATCTCGTCAGCAATGTGAACTTCTATATGAATGTTCCCGTCAGCGAAGACGGCACGTTGGAAATTGTCGATGGTATTTCAGAAGCCGGGAAGATCATCGATCTACGGGCAGAGATGGATGTGATGGTGTTGATTTCTAACTGTCCGCAAATCAACAACCCATGCAATGCTTACAATCCTACGCCAGCTAGGTTGATTGTTTGGGACGCAGCTTAATGCTCCCACCCCTTGAAGGGGTGGGATTTTTGTTTCAACCAGAGTTTTGTATTTATTTAACTAGCTCTGAACTCGGAAGTTGAGCCTCTGAACTCGGAAGTTGCACCTCTGAACTCGGAAGTTGAGCCTCTGAACTCGGAAGTTGAGCCTCTGAACTCGGAAGTTGCACCTCTGAACTCGGAAGTTGAGCCTCTGAACTCGGAAGTTGAGCCTCTGAACCCGGAAGTTGAGCCTCTGAACTCGGAAGTTGAGCCTCTGAACTCGGAAGTTAAGCCTCTGAACTCGGAAGTTGCACCTCTGAACTCGGAATTTTCAAAATTCTAAAAGAACAAGGGTGAACCCTAGAGACTATTTCTGCAAAAATGGGATGTTTCCTGTCTTTGTTGGTTGCTGGTTCAGTTGTTGATTGATTTATTGCTCATGTTCAACAAAGTTTTGATTGCCAATCGCGGTGAAATTGCTTGCCGGATTATTCGCACCCTCGATCGCCTCGGTATTGCCTCGGTTGCAGTTTACTCCCAAGCCGATGCCCATGCTGCCCATGTTGCTGCGGCTGGGGAAGCTGTGTGTGTGGGAGAAGCTGCTGCGGCGCAAAGTTATCTTCGCACAGAGGCGATTTTGGCGGCAGCAAAAGCAACTGGTGCTGAGGCGATTCATCCCGGCTATGGCTTTTTGAGCGAGAATGTGGCATTTGCCGAAGCTTGTGCTCAAGCAGGAATTGTGTTTATTGGCCCCACACCCGATCAACTGCGGCGATTTGGACTCAAACATGAAGCAAGAGCGATCGCACAAGCTGCTGGAGTGCCACTCGTCCCCGGTAGTTTGTTGCTAGACAATTTGCAACAGGTTAAACAGGCGGCGGCGGAAATTGGTTATCCTGTGATGATCAAAAGTACCGCAGGGGGTGGCGGCATTGGAATGCAGTTGTGCCGGAGTGAAGACACTTTGGCAGACTTGTTGGAAAATGTGCAACGTTTAAGCCGTAATAACTTTAGCCAAAGTGGAGTATTTTTAGAAAAATACATTGAACGGGCGCGGCACATTGAAGTGCAAATCTTTGGTGATGGTGGAGGGAACGTGGTTGCCCTCGGTGAACGCGATTGTTCAACGCAACGGCGCAATCAAAAAGTCATTGAAGAAGCCCCTGCACCAAATATTAATGATAGTTTGCGGCAGCGTTTGTATGAGTCTGCCGTTAAACTCGGTCAGGAAATTCGCTATCAATCGGCGGGTACGGTTGAGTTTATCTACGATGTGGATACCCAACAGTTCTACTTCTTAGAGGTGAATACCCGCCTACAGGTGGAACATGGCGTAACAGAAGCGATTACAGGTGTGGATTTAGTAGAGTGGATGGTGCGCCAA
This sequence comes from Nostoc sp. FACHB-888, assembly GCF_014696655.1. Classification (NCBI taxonomy): domain Bacteria; kingdom Bacillati; phylum Cyanobacteriota; class Cyanophyceae; order Nostocales; family Nostocaceae; genus Nostoc; species Nostoc sp. FACHB-888. Next base: position 9,259 of record NZ_JACJQM010000069.1, read on the forward strand.
GCGGCGGGTGAGTCGCTGGAGTTGGCATCCTACCAGTACCAACCGCAAGGACATTCGATTCAGGTGCGGGTGTATGCCGAAGATCCGAATAAAAATTTTCAACCGAGTTCTGGTGAGTTAACTCAAGTGCAGTTTGCGGATGGGATTCGCTGTGATAGCTGGATTGCCACTGGCACAAAAGTTTCGCCGTTTTACGATCCCTTGTTGGCGAAGATAATTGTACATGGTGAGTCTAGAGAAGATGCGATCGCTACTCTCCAAACTGCCCTAGCCCAATCTCGCATCGACGGCATTGAAACCAACTTGGAATACCTGCGCCAAATTATTGCCGATTCGACGTTTATTCAGGGCAATATTACTACGAAATTTACTAATAGCTTTACCTATCGCCCGAATACAATTGATGTGCTAGTCGCAGGCACGATGACCACCATTCAAGATTATCCTGGACGAGTGGGCTACTGGAATGTCGGTGTACCGCCCTCTGGCCCAATGGATTCTTTAGCATTTCGGTTGGGCAACCGGATTTTAGGCAATCCAGAAGCGGCAGCCGGGTTAGAGTGTACACTATCTGGCCCCGCTTTGCGCTTCAATTGCGACACGGTGATCTGCCTCACGGGAGCGCAGATGAAAGCTACCCTAGATAAACAGCCGATTCCTTATTGGACAGCAATTCCGGTAAAAGCAGGGAGTACGCTACGGCTGGGTAACATTCAGGGCAATGGTTTCCGCACATATATCAGCGTGCAAGGCGGGTTTGATGTACCCGATTATTTGGGCAGTAAAGCAACTTTTACTCTGGGTGGGTTTGGTGGACATTGCGGCAGAGCCTTACAGGTGGGCGATGTCCTGAAATTGTATCCCTGTACGTCCCAACCGCAGCCCATTTCCCCGGAATTGATTCCCACCTACTCAAATCATTGGGAAATTGGAGTTTTGTATGGCCCTCACGGTGCGCCGGATTTCTTCACGGATGAAGACATCGAGACTTTTTTCAGTACTCATTGGGAAGTGCATTACAACTCGGCGCGAACCGGAATTCGGTTGATTGGGCCAAAACCAACCTGGGCGCGGCAAGATGGGGGTGAAGCAGGGCTACATCCTTCTAATATTCACGACAATGCCTATGCCATTGGTACAATCGATTTCACCGGAGATATGCCGATTATCCTGGGTTTGGATGGGCCGAGTTTGGGGGGTTTTGTGTGTCCTGCGACGATCGTTGCAGCACAACTTTGGAAAATTGGGCAACTCAAACCGGGGAACACGGTTCAATTCCGTCGCCTCACCTTTGACCAAGCATTGCACCAAGAATTGCAGTCGGATCGGCAAATCCAAACGCTGCAAGTGGGAGAATCGATGGCGATGGCTCTGGTGGCTGACGGTTCTGAATATCAGGCAATTGTGGCAGAAATTCCCGCAACTGATGACCAAATTGCCGTTACCTACCGTCAAGCGAGTGATAAATACTTGCTGATTGAATACGGAGATTTAGTGCTGGATTTGAAGTTGCGTTTCCGGGTGCATGAGTTAATGACTCATCTGCAAACGAACCCAATTGATGGAGTTTGGGAATTAACACCAGGAATGCGATCGCTACAAATTCACTACGATAGCCGCATCATTTCGCAATCAAATTTAGTTACCGCATTACAAAACATCGAATCTCATCTCCCGGATATTACTAATCTAGAAGTGCCAACCCGAATTGTACATCTGCCGTTATCCTGGGATGATGAATCTACTCAACTAGCCATTGAAAAATATATGCAGTCGGTGCGAAAAGATGCACCGTGGTGTCCTAGCAATATTGAATTTATTCGGCGGATTAATGGACTGGGCAGTATCGCAGAGGTTAAAGAAATTCTTTTTAATGCGAGTTACTTGGTGATGGGCTTAGGGGATGTTTATCTCGGTGCGCCAGTGGCAGTCCCGCTCGATCCGCGTCATCGCCTCGTTACCACAAAATACAATCCAGCCCGTACCTGGACTCCTGAGAATGCAGTCGGCATCGGTGGTGCATATCTCTGCGTTTATGGCATGGAGGGACCAGGTGGCTATCAGTTTGTCGGACGCACCGTGCAGATGTGGAATCGCTACAAACAAACCGCAGATTTTACAGATGGCAAACCCTGGCTGTTACGATTTTTCGATCAAATTCGGTTTTATCCAGTTGATCACGAAGAGCTAATGCGCCACCGAGAGGATTTTATTGAAGGCAAGTTCAAACTAAAAGTTGAAGAAACCACGTTTAAATTTGGCGACTATCAACAGTTTTTGCAGGAAATTGCCCAAGAGGTGACGACATGCCAAACGCGTCAGCGAATTGCCTTTCGAGAAGAACGCGATCGCTGGACAGCTACAGCCCAAGATGAAAGCACAATCGTCGCAGCCGATCTCCCACCAGCAGTAGCAACGACTATTCCCGATGATTGCTACGCTCTGAGCGCTCCAACAACAGCAAATGTCTGGCAGGTGTTAATCAAACCAGGCGATCGCATTACGGAAGACACGAGTGTAATTGTGCTGGAAGCAATGAAGCAGGAAATGACCCTGCTGCCAGATGATCCAGGAACGGTGGTAGAAGTGCTCTGCGAACCGGGGCAACTCGTCACCGCCGGACAGGTATTAGCGATTATCCGAGGAGAAGCACCATGACGGACTCGATCAGCCTAGATATTGCATCGCTGCTTAAAGCTTATCGAACCTCTCAATTGCAACCAACCCAAGTAATTGAGGAAGTTTATCGCCGGATTGCTGCACGGGGAAACGATGCTGTTTGGATTCATTTAATACCACAAGCACAGGCGATCGCTCAAGCTCAAGTTCTCGCTGGCAGAAATTTAGATGAGTTGCCCCTGTACGGTATCCCCTTCGCCGTGAAAGATAACATCGATGTGGCGAAAATGCCCACGACTGCTGCCTGTCCAGCCTACAGCTACATCCCAGAAAAAACGGCAACGGTAGTTGATCGCTTGCTCCAAGCCGGGGCAATTTTGATCGGCAAAACCAATCTCGATCAGTTTGCCACGGGGTTAGTTGGGATGCGATCGCCTTATGGAGCCTGTAGCAGTGTTTTCCATGATGATTATATTTCCGGTGGCTCTAGTTCTGGTTCCGCCGTGGCAGTTGCGGCGGGGTTAGTAAGCTTTTCTTTAGGCACTGATACAGCAGGTTCTGGGCGAGTTCCAGCAGCATTTAATAATATTATTGGACTCAAGCCTACCAGAGGTGTATTAAGTACTTCCGGCGTAGTGCCTGCCTGTCGTTCTCTCGACTGCGTTTCCATTTTCACATTGAATTGCCAAGATGCAGCAACTGTATGGCAAGTTGCCAGAAGCTTTGATGTCAGCGATTCTTATTCCCGCCAAGTTCCCCCACAAACCGTAACAATTCCCTCATCATTTTCTTTTGGAGTACCGAAAGCAGATCAATTGCAGTTTTTCGGTGATGCAGCAGCAGCAGATTTATATGAGCAAGGATTAAAACGGTTAGAGGCGATCGGCGGGAATCTTGTAGAAATCGATTTTCAGCCCTTCCACCAAGCTGCTAATTTGCTCTACTCTGGTGCCTGGGTAGCAGAACGACTTGCCGCCATCCAATCGTTCTTTGAAACTCAAGCTGATGCTATTCATCCGGTTGTCCGTCAAATCATTAGCAATGGTTTACGCTACACAGCAGTAGATACTTTCAAGAGTTTTTACGCTTTAGAAGCACTTAAGCAGCAAGCTTCACAACAATGGCAAAAAGTCAATATTCTGGTGTTACCTACCACAGGAACTATCTACACCAAAGCAGAAGTAGAAGCCGATCCGATCGCCCTCAACACTAACCTAGGCTACTATACCAATTTTGTAAACTTGATGGACTTGTGCGCGATCGCCCTTCCCTCTGGCTTCCGTACCAATGGTTTGCCTACTGGCATCACCTTAATAGGGCAAGCATTTCAAGATGTAGCACTGTGTAAATTGGGCGATCGCTATCACCATCACATGGGCGGAACCTGTGGCAAAATAACTTCTGGGAGGATTTCTGCATGACAACTGTATCCACCAATATGATTACTCTTGCTGTTGTTGGCGCTCATCTCACCGGGCAGCCCTTAAACTATCAACTGCAAGAACGCCATGCCACCTTACTAAAAACCTGCCAAACCGCCCCTAGCTATCGTTTTTACGCCCTTGCCAATACCCAACCTGCCAAACCTGGATTAGTAAAAGTTCTCGATGGTTCTGGGGTAGGCATTGAAGTAGAAGTTTGGCAACTGAGCGCAAAAGACTTTGGTACTTTTGTTGCCGCAGTACCCCCACCCTTAGTGATTGGCACCTTAGACCTGGAAGACGGTTCCTCAGTCAAAGGATTTTTGTGTGAATCCTATGTGATTCCCGATGCACAAGATATTTCCCAGTATGGCGGGTGGCGCAATTATCTTGCTAGTGGTTAGTCAAGCTAAAAATTGTGAGTTTGAGGGAAAATAGAGAGCCTATTCACTAGACCTCTTGCAGAAATATTTTATGGTATGTTAAAGGGTTTGCCAGTACCTATTTTGAGAGAATATGCAATCAATCATTTGCTTTGAATATGATGGGCTTACGTCCCGCCATAGGTAATCGCGCAACAGGTTTGAGAGGTCGCAGCTAGATGTAACCAACTGGGCATTTTGTAGATGTTATCGTCACAATCTGGCATGATCGCTCATATAAAAATACGCCCACATCGGCTACCAAACAAATTAGTATTGTATAAAATATGCCCAAACCATAGGCAGCCGATACAATCACATTCGGATCGCGCCAACCCAACAGCATCGCGATCGCAAAATAACCAATCACAGTCACTTGCGAGATAAAATGCGATCGCCAATGCACAGGTATTAATATAGCTTGAATCGCATAAAATAAAATCCACATCTCGCCATCAAAACTAGCTTGTCCTCGCAATGTGGCGATGATTTGAGATGGCATCAGCACTAATCCACTCAACAGCAGAAACATTCGTTCTGGAAACTTCTGGAATACATTATATTTTGCTAATAACAAGCCAATACCAACACTTGTAATTTGAGTAACTACCACTTCTAAATATTGGCGCATCCGGTTGGGATCAAATATCAGTTTTGGATCACCTAAAGCATTCAAGCTAGGAATTGTAATGGTGAGATGAAAAATCGTTACCATTACCAAAACAATCAGAATAATCCAAGCGAGTAAACGAATGCGACCAGGGAGAAATTGCTGTCGCCATGCCAAAAATTCTGACGGAACAATTACAGTATTAGGTTGAATTTTGCTTATAATCTGATTAATTAATCGGAGCATAAATTTTTAATTGGTAACGATATTGATATGCTTTTCATTATTAATTAACACCCGATTTTAATCTTTAAATTAAAAATATTAGCTCAATGCTCTAAAATGGAAATATTTTTACAGCATTTCCGTCTCCGCTTTGTTTTTTCCGATTTAATCCTAATTTATGTAGATTATATTGGGAGGAACCTATCCCACTAATAATATTTGTGCTACAAAGCTTAAGCTTATTGAGAACTGAAAACGAAAAATTAAGGTTTTCAAGCACATTTTACGAAAAGGAGTAGGGATTTTTAGAATAGTGGGATAGGTTCATTGGGAGGTAACTTATGTTTGAGCAAAAATTTCTACGCCTAGATGGGTTTACAAAAGCAGAACGGATTGGGATGACTGCTCGTGTAAGTGAAGCGATTAACCAAGCAGGAGCTTGGATTACGGATTTTCACTTATACTCGAACATCTTAATCTGCATTAACTTTGAAGTACCAAGCACCAAATTGGAAAAATTGGCTGTATTTCTCCAAGAAACAGGTTTGCATTTAAGTCAAGAGAGCTTGGAACAACTCATACCTGCTAATGACTCGACACTGACATACAAAGAGCTAGTAGGAACATTGCAAATTACATTTGTACATAACGAACCCGATTTGCTTCGAGAAGTCCCTGCTGTTCCGGGATAAGAGCCAAGATGAACCTATTTAAAATATAGAATCTTCAAACTTTATCCACTTTCCCCAAATTGGCTAATAGGTGATTTCACTCCACAGATTCATCCAATCGGGTGAGCTAATCGAGTGAATCAATCGTGGGAAGCTTTATTCCACCTAATATATGCATATAATGCCTATTTATCCTCTTAGTAAACTCGCTTCTTTTTTTGACTGATGTTAAACAGCCCCATCTTAAGAATTTATTCTGTAAATGCCTTTTAGTGTTACGGCCTTGAGGCATAACTCCTATGAGATTTTTTTAAGTTGTGGATAAAGAGATTGATATCGCATCCAAGCATCTTCTAAGGCTGAATCAACTGACAGGGGAGTTGCAGCAAGTGTTGGTGTAGCTGCCAGTTTGCTTGTATCATTAGTATCGGCGTATACGCCAATTCCGATACCCGCCAGTAAAGCAGCACCACGCGCAGATGCAGCAGCAACGGTAGTTGCATAGAGGGGTATTCTCAATACATCAGTTAGTAATTGTTTCCAAGGCATTTCTGCCGTTCCACCACCTGCTAAACGAAGTTCTGTAGCTTTAAAACCTGTTGCCTCAAGTGCCTCAAAACCTTGCCGCAAGGCAAAAGCAACTCCCTCTAAAGCTGCCCGCATCAGGTGCGCCTGTGTATGATGAAGTCCAAGCCCCACCCATGCCCCGCGTGCATAAGGGTCAAGGTGTGGAGTTCGCTCACCGGTGAGGTATGGCAAAAATGTCAACCCTTCACATCCTGGGGGAACAGAAAACGCTTTAGTATAGACTTGCTCCCAACTCAAGCCGAGGATACCTCGTACCCACTCAAGCGCTAACCCCGCATTTTGCATTGCTGCAAGGGTGTACCACTGGTTAGGTACGGCGGCTCTATATAGATGTGTGCGACCATGAGGATCAAGAATTGGTTGGGAGCGAGGTGTAATGATTTGAGCGCCTGTGCCAATGGTTAGTTGAACCAAACCAGGCTCTAGTAGTCCGTTACCAAGTGCCGCCGCTGCCGTATCCGCAGCACCAGCAATAACAGGTAAGCCAACTCTTAAGCCAAGATGCTCTGAAGCACTAGCTGTTAAGTAACCTGCGATCGCACTAGAGGGAATAATTTTCGGCAACCAATCACAACGCAGATTTAGGGCTGAAATTGCATCCCATGCCCAGTTGTCTGACACAATATCGTAAAGCAAAGTACCACTAGCGTCAGATGGTTCGGTTGCGACTTCTCCAGTCAACCGTAACCGTAGCCAATCTTTTGGCTGAAGTGCCCAACGCGCTTGGGCGTACACAGTCGGCTCGTGTTCTTGTAGCCACAGCAAAATTGAGCCAGCCATTCCAGCCGTAATCGGGTTGCCCAATCGCTCTAGAATAGCGACATCGAGCGAATGATAAATGTTTTGCGTAGTACTAGAGCGAGTATCTGCCCAGAGGATAGCAGGACGCAGTGGCTCACCCGACTCCGAAGTTAGGACAACACCATGCATTTGCCCTGAAAGTGCGATCGCTTGTACTTGATCGGCATGATTTCCCACTGCCTTCCTAACAGCCTCGCCAACAGCTGACCACCAATCCCCTGGCTCAGATTCAGCCCATCCAGGATGAGGTGCATGAACAGGATATGAGCTTGACGCTTCACCTATTGCGGTTCCGTCTGTCGCCAGGAGCAATGCCTTAGCAGAGCCTGTTCCTAAATCTATGCCAAGCAGCATGATAGCTAGTCCTCAAATACTTAAAAATTAAGAATCCCAAATTAGATTTGTTGCTTTATCAAGCTACAAATCGCTCATGAAGTTGATAATGCCTTAGTGTGCTTGGGAGAATCGGACTAGTGTTCCTTTAACACCGAACTCATGCAAACTACGCAACTGGTCAGCAACAGCCTCGATAAAACGTGGCGACTCTACTAAATCTCCAAAAATTTCAGATATACTGAGCAATGGTTTGGGGTCTAATTCGCTCAAGCTGGCGCGTTGAATGAGGATATCTGCTAATGGGTCATCGATGGGAATAGGTTGTCCTTGTTTATCATAACTAGTGAGGTATTGACACCAAGCAGCAATCGTTAAACTTAGGTAATCGATGGCACCTCCAAGTTGTAATTTATCGCGGAGCGATCCCAAAACAAACTTAGGAATTTTGGCTGATCCATTCAGGCACAGGCGCGGCAGCTGATCGCGAATTTTGGGATTGGAAAACCGTTCAATTAAAGTTTTTTTATAATCGTCTAAATCAATCCCTGGAACGGGTTGGAGCGTTGGTGTTACCTCGTCCATCAACTTAGCGACGGCTTGCTCAAACAAAGGATCAGCCATGACTTCATAAACGTAGGTATAACCTGCCAGAGAGCCAAGATAGCCAATCAGCAAGTGACTGGCGTTGAGTAGCCGAATTTTCATCATCTCATAGGGATGAACATCGTTAGTCATCTGTACGCCAACGGATTCCCAATCAGGTCTGCCTGCACAAAAGGTATCTTCGATTACCCACTGGATGAAAGGCTCCGTGACACCTGGAAACGCATCATCAATACCAAACTGTTCCGCCACCATTTTGATATCTGCTGGGGTCGTCATTGGAGTAATGCGATCGACCATGCAGTTGGGAAAGGTAACGTATTCGGCAATCCAACGCCCTAACTCTGGATCGCGGATTTGAGCAAATGTTGTTAGCATTTTCCGTACCGTATTACCGTTGCCCTGTATGTTGTCACAAGACAGTACTGTAAAGGGTGCTAACCCCTGTTGACGGCGCTTTTCGAGTGCGGCACTCAAAAAACCGTATGTCCCGATTGGTTGGTCAGGATGGTGCAAATCGTGCTGAATCGTTGGGTGGTTCACATCGAATTCACCACTTCCTTCGATATAGTAGTAGCCGCTTTCAGTGATCGTTAGAGTCACAATTCGGCATTCAGGGTTGGCCATTGCTTCAATAACTGCTTGACGATTGTCTGGTGCAAACAGGTATCGAGTGATGGAACCGATAATTCGAGCGCGATCGCTTTCGGGCGATCGCTCAACTAAGGTATACAAACAATCTTGGGACAGCAGCGCATCCCGCATCCGTCTGTCATAGTCATAGTCCAGCAATCCAACACCACAGATTCCCCAATCACTACCAGGATTTTGATGGAAATAATTATCGAGATAAAGCGCTTGGTGCGATTTATGAAATCCACCAACCCCAATATGCACAATTCCATTAGTAATTTGATGGCGATCGTACTTGGGTACGGGCACGTTTCCAGGTAAATGAGATAGAGATGCTTCATTCAGCTTGATTGTTGAGCCGGTGCTGGTATTGCTGTTCATTATTTATTAACTGTTAAGTGGTGACGGCAAGTTTTTAAAACAGCTTCACCCTGTAAGTCAAACAGATGGCAAAGCTCGCCGCTAATGTGGATAGGAACAAGATCGCGCAACTGGCTGGAATTATCTCCGTCTGTTTGCACTACTAGAGTGTCTCCCCCCTCAATCTTGACATACAGATAGGTTAGTCCACCCAGTCGTTCCACAACTAACACTTCGCCATTCACGCTTGGATTACTGTGATCGAGTCGCAGGTGTTCGGGGCGAATCCCCAATGTAACTTGATCTCCAACCGACAGCTTTCCAGGCTTCACGGGGATTGTGACACTGGCATCACCAGGAAGTTTGACCGTTATACCATCATTGACGGCTGTTACTGTTACCGAAACAAAGTTCATCTTCGGTGAACCAATAAATCCGGCAATAAATAGATTACGGGGATGGTGGTAAAGTTCTAGCGGTGAACCCACTTGTTCGACAATGCCGCCCTGCAACACTACAATTTTGTCAGCAAGTGTCATGGCTTCGACCTGATCGTGTGTCACATAAATCATGGTGGCTTGCAAGCTGTCGTGTAGGCTGGCAAGTTCAATCCGCATTTGCACACGCAAAGCTGCATCCAGGTTTGACAGTGGTTCATCAAATAAAAACACTTTGGGATTGCGAACCAAGGCACGACCGATCGCTACCCGTTGGCGTTGTCCTCCCGATAGTTCTTTCGGCTTGCGGTTTAACAGTGGTTCCAGTTGGAGGACACGAGCGACTTCACGCGCCCTTTCATAACGCTTGGCTTTTGGCATACCTGCAAGGCGGAGGCTAAACGCCATATTCTCTGCTACGGTCATGTGAGGATACAAAGCGTAGGTTTGAAATACCATTGCCAACTCACGTTTATCTGGAGGTACATCATTCACTACCTTTCCATCAATTAGCAACTTGCCGGAGGTAATTTCCTCTAGTCCGGCAATCATGCGGAGCAAGGTTGATTTTCCACAACCAGATGGGCCGACGAATACCACAAATTCGCGATCGCCAACATCAAGATCGATGCCTTTAATCACCTCAGTATCAGCATACCGTTTATGTATATCTCTTAAAGCAACTGTTGACATAGAATTTTCTGTTAATGAGTTTCACAGCAGACGATTATTTCACAGCACCAAACGTCAGACCCCGGACTAATTGCCGTTGACTCAGCCATCCGAAGATTAAAATAGGCGCGATCGCTAGGGTTGATGCTGCCGAAAGTTTTGCCCAAAACAATCCTTGAGGGCTGGAAAATGAGGCAATAAATGCAGTTAAAGGAGCGGCATTAGCTGTTGTTAGGTTGAGGCTCCAAAAGGCTTCATTCCAGGACAAAATGATTGAAAGCAATGCGGTGGAAGCAATTCCAGGTAATGCCAGTGGCAACAAAACATGAATCAGTTCTTGCTGTGTGTTTGCTCCATCCATGCGATCGGCTTCTAGGATATCTTTGGGAACATCTTTGAAAAAGCTGTAAATCATCCAAACGATAATTGGCAAATTGATCAAGGTGTAGATAATAATTAAACCGATGCGGGTATCTAGCAAACGAGCGTTGCGACACAAGATGTAAATTGGCACCAACACACCAACCGGCGGCAGCATTCTAGTAGAAAGCATCCACAGCAAAGTTCCCTTAGTGCGTTTGGTTGGGAAGAACGCCATCGCATAAGCGGCAGGTATGGCAAGCAGTAGCGCGAGTATGGTTGATCCGAGTGAAACCGCCACACTGTTGAGTGCATAGCTGAAATAGTTTGCCCGATCTTGAATCGCCACATAATTTTCTAATGTAGGCTGGAAAAATAGCTGAGGAGGAGTTGCAACCGCCGCCACCTCCGTTTTGAAACTAGTGAGAAACATCCAGAAAATCGGGAAAAACAAGCTGCAAGCGACAAACCAGCCGAGCAAGGTAAATAGCCAACGGCGAGAAGTTTTTTGTGCCATACTTAGGTATCCAAATTACGAGCAACACTACGCATCAGAAAAATTGCCACGATGTTGGCAAGAATTACCGCGATTAATCCACCGGCTGAGGCACCACCGACATCAAATTCCAGCAAAGCTCTCAGGAAAATGTAATAGGCAAGGTTGGTCGTTGCGACTCCGGGGCCGCCACCTGTAGTCACAAAGATTTCTGCAAAAATAGTCAAAAAGAAAATCGTCTCGATCATGGCGACTACGGCAATGGCGCGGCTCAGATGCGGTAGCATGACGAAACGAAATAGAGCGATCGCATTTGCTCCATCCATCCGGGCTGCTTCTAGCTGGTCATGATCTAACGACTGAATTGCCGTTAATAAAATTAGCAGAGCAAAGGGAAGCCACTCCCACGAAACAATGATAATGATGGCAAGCAGGGGAAAATCTGCAAACCAATCGATCGCCCCCAAACCCAAACTTCTTGTAAATTGAGCAAACAGTCCATTTACTGGATGCATCAGCATATTCTTCCAGACTAGGGCGCTGACTGTGGGCATGACAAAAAACGGAGAAATCGCCAGCACCCGCGCAATCCCTTGACCATAAAAGTCCTGGTCAAATAGAATTGCCAGGAGTGTGCCTAGACTAATTGTGATCACCAGAACCGACACAACCAGAATTATTGTGATGGCGATCGAAGTCCACAGCGCTGAGTCAGTTAGGATGAACGTGAAATTTTCAATCCCAATAAATTTGCGTGCGTCTGGATTAAGCAGGTTATACCTCTGAAAGGAAAACCATAGCGTCATCACCAGAGGTACAATCATCCACAGCAGCAAGGCAATGACAGAAGGCGCAACCAGGGGTAAGGTTGATGCCTGCCGCTTAGTTCGTTGCCTAGTGGGTGGCGTTTCGTGGTGGCGCTTTACAGCTACTGAAGAAGACATAGCCTAATGAATTTTGGATTTTAGATTTTGGATTTTAGATTGTGAGAGTTTTATGAGTGAACATTGGCTTTGGTTGCCCATAGGCTGTGTTTTCTTGCCTTCCCCGTCAGATTTAGATCCCCCTAAATCCCCCTTAAAAAGGGGAACTTTGATTGAATTCTCCCCCCTTAAAAAGGGGGGCTGGGGGGGATCTCCGGGTTCACTCGATATAACCCGTGTGTTTCATAAACCGTTCAGTCGAACTCTGCGATCGCTCCAACGCCTGCTCCACTGAAAGACGATTAGTCAAGGCTGCTGCCATCGTTTGCCCCACCGAAGAACCGATCGCCTGAAATTCGGGAATATCCACATATTGAATACCCTTGTAAGGCGTTGGTTGTGCGGCTGGACGGCTAATATCAGCAGATTGGATCGACTTCAGCACAATCGAAGCAAAGGGTGCAGCTTTTTGATAGTTGGGATTGTTATAGGTGGAAGTCCGCGTACCTGGTGGTACACTAACCCAACCATTTTGGTTAGCAACTAATTGAATGTATTCCTTAGAGGTTGCCCAAGCAACAAACTTTTGAGCAGCTTCGGGAGATTTTGAGGTTTTTGGAACCGCTAGCGCCCAAGCCCAGAGCCAATTCGAGCCGTTTGGATATCTCTCAATTGGCGCACGGGCAAAGCCAACTTTATCATAAACTTGAGATTCTTTTGGATTGGATAACAACCCTGCGGCAACGGTTGCATCTACCCACATACCGCACTTACCCGTTGAGAATAGCGCCAGATTCTCATTGAATCCATTGGAACTGGCTCCCGGTGGGCCATATTTCTTGAGCAAATCGACATAGAAAGCGATCGCTTCTTTCCAGGCTGGAGTATTTATAGTAGGTTGCCACTTCATATCAAACCACTGTCCGCCAAAGGTGTTGACCAATGTGGACACAAATCCCATGTTTTCCCCCCAGCCTGGTTTTCCGCGCAGACAAACACCATAAACTCCATGCGCTGGATCGTGAACCTTACTCGCCCATTCCCTGATTTGGGGATAGGTTGGTTGTTCAGGAACCGTAATCCCTGCTTTTTCAAACAAGTCTTTTCGGTAATACAGCATGGAACTCTCCCCATAGAACGGCACGGCATAGAGTTTGCCGTTGTTAGAAAGCCCTTCTCGGATGGGTTTTATCAGGTCATTCACGTCATAACTTGCGGGTAGATCCAATGGTTTTAACCAATCCCGTCTCGCCCAAATCGGCGTTTCATAGGAACCGATTGTCAAAACATCGAATTGTCCGCCCTGGCTTGCAACGTCTGTGGTAGTGCGTTGGCGCAAGACGTTTTCTTCTAGGACAACCCACCGCAGTTGAATATTTGGATTGGCTTGTTCAAAATTGCGGGAAAGCCCTTGCATAACCACCATGTCGCCATTATTGACAGTAGCGATCGTCAGTCTTGTTTTCCCTGCTGCTTGCGAACCTGCACAGGCATGTAGTAGTTGTGCCAGTATCACTCCAACGAGGAATGAAACCAAGATTTTAGCGAAGCGAGGCATACGCATCGCACTGCTCCTTTAGTATTAAAATCATAATATAAGAAAATGATTTTATGCTCTACTATTGGGCAAAGTCCCAATAATTGAATCATACTAGCTCATCTTAAATACTGAACACTTAAACACTATTTGCAACATATATTCACAAGGAGTTGAAGATATGACAGCTAAAGCAAGCTATCACTTTGCTGGCAAGACGATTTTGATTACGGGCGGGGCTGGTGATATTGGTCGAGCTACCGCACAGCGTTTTGCCGCAGATGGTGCAGGTGTAGTACTCCTAGACTTAAACGAAGCGAAGATGGCAGAGGTTACTCATGAATTGGAAGTTTATAAAATTCGAGTTCTGAGCTTTCGCTGCAACGTCACCGCCTCTGAAGATGTTGCTCAAGCCTTTTCTGCTGCTGTAGAGCAATTTGGACGAATCGACTATGTTTTTAATAATGCGGGTTATCAAGGAGTATTTGCCAAAACTGACGAGTATCCTGAGGAAGATTTTCAAAAGGTCATTGACATCAATGTTGTCGGAGTTTTTCACGTCCTCAAGGCGGCGGCACAACACTTACGCAAATCGGGTGGAGGAGCGATCGTTAATATGGCAAGCTATGCAGGAGTGGTTGGCCCTCCAAATATGATCGCTTACTCAGCCTCAAAGTTTGCCGTAATTGGCATAACTCAGACAGCAGCGAAAGACTTGGCTCCCTACCATATTCGAGTGAATGCGCTTTCGCCTTCGCTGATTGGCCCTGGTGTGATGTGGACGCGACAGACCGAATTGCAGGCAGGTGTACGATCGCAGTATTTTGATGCCGATCCTCAAGTAGTAGAGCAGCAAATGATTAATTCAGTCCCGATGCGGCGTTTGGGGAGCCTTGAAGAAGTTGCCAACAGTGTGGCATTTCTCATGAGCGAGGAGGCAAGCTACATTACGGGCTTTAATTTGGAGCTTACTGGCGGGCAATAGGCAAAAGGGTATTGCCAAGTAGTTAGTAATGTTGTCAGCCTCCAGGATTATTACTGCAATGTTTTGCTGCGCTTGAGTTTATTTCAGACCACTTTTATTAACATAGAATGTGATAACGTATACACAGGATTTTGAGCAAAAAATGCATCTTTGAGCAGATACTCAAATAATTTATCTACTCTTTGGGGGATGCATACTTCCTATAGGTGCAATATGAAAGAACCCATCTTAGAGCGTGGCTTGTCCCTTCGGACTCGCAAATTAGACCAGGCAGCACACGCAGCTTGGCTCTACTACATTGCTGGAAACACACAGGAAGAGATTGCCGCAAAGTTGAACGTATCCCGACAGGCGGCACAGCGTTTGGTTGCACTAGCGGTGAGTGAAAAACTGATCAAATTTCGGCTCGATCATCCCCTGAGTGAGTGTATTGCTCTAGCTGAATCACTCAGAGACAAATTTGAATTATCACTGTGTGAAGTGGTTCCAAGTGATGCAGGGAGTGGCGATACATTAAACGGGCTTGGCGTATGTGCTGCTACTCACCTAGAGACGTACCTTGTTGCTAAAACTCCAACAATTTTGGCGTTTTCCACCGGTCGGACTTTGCGATCGATGGTGGATCAAATCCCATCCATGAATCAACCTCAGCATAAGATTGTCTCAATAGTTGGGAATATGTCTCAATATGGGCGTGCGGGTCGTTATGAAGTGGTGATGCATTTGTGCGATCGCGTTGGTTCCCAAGTATATCCAGTTCCGACTCCAGTCGTAGCGACCAGTATTGAAGAACGAGAACTCTTGCAGACCCAGCGATCGTTTATCACCGTCAAAACCCTTGCCGAGCAAGCCAAAGCAACTTTTGTGGGTATTAGCCAAATTGGTTGGAATGCACCGTTACACCAAGACGGATTTATTAATGACGATGAAGTGACCCAATTAATTGAACTGGGGGCAGTTGGGGAAATTGCAGGTTGGGCATACGATCGCCAAGGAATCTTGATTCAAGGTGCAACTAATAGCCGGGTTGCCAGTGTCCCGCTCGAACAAACTGCTCAACGGCTGATTATCGGTATTGCAGGAGGTGTGAAAAAAGTAGAGTCAATTTTGGCGGCTCTGCATGGCAAGTTGATCACGGGACTGATCACTGATGAAGTTGTCGCCCAAGCTATTCTTGACAAAATCTGATTTTTCATACCTACTGTTATTTACAATAGCCCGATCAGATCGTGCATCCGCTCGATAACTTGCCCGGCACCAGCCGACTCAAGAGCATCTGCACGGCTTTTTCGTTCATCCTCGCTTACATGAGTTCCCCCTACATAACCGATAATCTGCCCAATTCCAGCAGCAACCGCAGCCCTTACCCCACTGATAGAATCTTCAACTGCCACACAAAGAGAAACTTCAACTTCCAGACACTTCACTGCGTGTAGGTAGATGTCAGGAAGGGGCTTTGGCCGCCCAACGGGGAGAGAGTCGTGGGCGCTAAATATCTGCTCACTTGGGAAATAGTCAGTCAGGGCAGCAGAAGTAAGGCAAGCATTCAGCCTCTCGAAACTGCTGTTACTTACTAATGCATATTCAAATCCGTCGTCGCGCAGGTAAGAGAGAACTTCAGGCGTTCCTTCAGTCGCTTTAGCCTCTATACTAAGCCGTTCAATCGCTCTCTTTTCTTCCTCAGCCACTAGCCTATCGATATCTCGCTCATTAAGAGTAGTTAATGAGTCTGGATATATCTTCTTGAGTATTTCCCTGTAAGGTTTCCCTGCAAAACTTTTAACAAAGTCCTCAAGCTCATAGTGTTGAGCGCCAGCGAATTCATGAGCCACTTCATTGGTCAGCCTCCAAGCGCTCTCAAGTGCTATGGTTTCACTATCAACGACAGTTCCATCGTGATCGAAAAGTATCACCAAATCATGCTGAAGCGGTTTCATTTAAAAGGCCTCCCTCATTGTAATTTTTAAGCGTAGCTAATAGTCCGTAGGTCTGGATATCGAGCATTGCTTGGTAGCATTCATCATCTACTACCTTTGTATGTTCGCAATTCTCCAATCCCAGAATGCCGCTAATCACCGCGCCTTGTTGAATCGCTGTAACTGCGCTTTGGGTATCCTTCGCATGATAAGGCTGACCAGACTCGCTCGCCCCCTCTCGGACTGCAAGAAGCCATGCCGCAACGGGAAGTATAATTCGCTTCATGCTCACCTTTCGGCTGTAAGCATCCTGAAGTATGGGAAATATATACTTGCCTACCTTTCTACAGGTTTCTGAAGAAATTCTCTCAGTAGTATCAGGAAGAGCCTCGTTACTCAGCCTTAGTAATACCTGAGCCATATATTGTTCACACATGTGACGAGGCACGGGTGTCGCTGCTGCGATATCGTCCATCAGAAGCCGGGTAAATAAGTGGAATTCCGGTTGCCTGATTGCCTCATGCATATACTGTATACCTGCTCTTACAGCTAAACAGGCTACGAAGGAGTGGACTGCATTTAAGAATCTCGACTTCATATATAGAAAGGGAGTGATGTCGTTAGTCATAATGACCCCCGCATCTTCCCACTTGGGCCGATCACCTGTGAAGTTGTCCTCTACGACAAACTGCCAAAATGGTTCTGTTACAATGGGGGCGCGATCGCGCACCTGTAACAGTCGGTTGGGATAGTTATAATCAGATTCCTGCTCTTGAGGCACAATCCTATCTACAACCGTATTCGGAAAGGTCGCGTTATCCCTAATATATTTTGCAAGAGTCGGCTCAATCAACTCAGCGTAAGCTAGCACTGCTTTTCGTAGAATCTCCCCGTTTCTTGGCAGGTTATCGCAAGAAAGGGTGGTGAAGGGGGCCATGTTGCGATCGCGTCGTCGGCGTAGCGCCTCTACTATAAAGCCAATTGCAGTGGTTGGAGTGGAAGGATTTTGCAGATCGTGCGCGATGTCTTCATTCGCTGTATCCAGATTAAAACTCTTGTCTAGATGGTAGCCTCCTTGAGTAATTGTCAAAGTCACCAGATGCACAGAGGAAGACGCCATTTTTTCCAGCACATACTCGCACTTCTCTCTACCATTAACGATTTCCCTGATAGAACCGATAACTTCCGCTTCCTCACGATTTTTAGCGCAACTAGAGTGTTTGGTCAAAGTGTAAAGGAATCTCTGGGGTTTTAACATCGTAATGGTGCGTTGGCTCTTGAGGCTAACTCCACAAATCCCCCATCTCTGCTCTGGTGAACCCTTCTGTGCAAGATAGTTATGTATTATGTAAGCGAGGTGGCCCCTAAAAAAACGACCTGGGCCGAAATGGACGATACCAGTATTAAGCGCTCTCCTGTCGTAAGGAGACTGTTCCCCCCACAAACCAGTTATAGTACCGAGGCGATGACTTGAAACACTGGGGGGCTTTAGTAAGTTAACCATTAGACTTCTTAATTAAATAAGTGGATAATCAGGTAAAAACAGTAGGTCAGTCTGGGTATAGCCAATGGCCTACAAGCGGTACAAATATCTCAAAGTGCGAAAATTTTAGGCATACTTTATCAATGGCATCCACAAGGAAACGTTTAGCCAGAGCGTAAGTATGGTGTGACAAGTAGAACAGAAAAAGAAGAAATCAGGTCAACATAAGTAAGTACCAAAGATCAAGTACGGAAGCATGTTATTTACTCCTTAAAAATTTTAAGGAAAACGACAATTTTTAATAACAGGAGGATGTCAATTTTTGCTCACATCTATTCTTGAGGCAAAAAGAATAGGCGGAACATTATTCTCAGTTTCTGTTTTTTCTTGTTCTTTTTATTCCACTTAAGTTAACAATTCTCCTAAAAAAATTCCGTATTTCAATGATGCTTAAATAGTAGCCAAGCTTGATACTGTAATCCCCTGTCTATAGGTTTAAAGTGCAAGCAACCTTAAGGTTGACTCTAGTGGTAAATATTTATGTCTATTGGAACACGATAGTTATTTATAAGAAGAATTCAGAACTCAGGAGTCAGAATTCATACTGAATTCTGTACGAGTGGGTGACCAACATCGGTTAAAACCTCGCCCGAAGTCAAGCGAAAAAAATTAAAATATTCTCGCCTTAAAACTCTACCCATAAAAGGATAAAGTATTCTGAATTCTGAATGCTGTATACTGATATGGAGTTAAGGTTTCAGCTTTGTATCATCTGTATATTTGCATAAGTTAACTGTAAAAGCTTCAGCAATAATCGCTTATTGTTGAAGCTTTTAGACAATTAATTTTTGCAGCTATGGCTTCATGAGTTATCTGACTTTTCCCGTCATCTCCTTGATTGAGCGATATCTATGACGAGCTGCGCCTACGCTTACTGTACCCTTAGCTTTAAGCCTTATTCTCGCGTGATTTACTATCACTAATATTAAATTATTGAGAAGAAATTATAGCCTGAAACCCTTGCAATTTCTTTGTTTCATGACTTAACGGGAAAAGTCAGGTACTGAAGAACCTTAATTTTTAATAATTAGGCTATGCTTTAGCGTTGGCGAGGCTTTTCTTTCTGCTTTAGAAAACGATACAACCTTAACATCCCTCAATATTGACATATTTTTTGTTGTTCATCTGTCCGGTTCCGTACATTAAGCGTATAAGCGCAATACTTTTATCAAAGCCCAAGATTACTTTTGCCTTTGGCTTGAGGAGATGAATTTTTCGCCTGCCTCTTGGGGAGCAAAGTTAAAGAGAGATTATAACAGCCAGGCTCACCCGGAGCGCTGAACCACTTGTTAAAGATATCTGGTTACAAGCTAAGGGAGATCCAAGAAATAAAATGCCCCGCCGTATCAAGGATATTGTAGCTAGGCGACTATATCTTTGGCGCTTTCGCCCCCAGGGCGAAAGCGACGGCGGGGCATTTTATTACTGGGTGCGATTCGTTCAGTCTAAACCCGAAAAGGAGGACGACTGGCTTTTGTTGAGTAACCTAATTC
>NZ_JACJQM010000007.1:0-158950 GCF_014696655.1 Nostoc sp. FACHB-888
CCTTTGCCTCAGAGTTTCTTTTGCTTTTTTTGCTCAACTCAAGTAGCGTGGCGCTTTCGCTTTCTTGCCAGAGCGTCCCTCGAAATTTTCTATTATCATCAGATTGAACTGTCGGGTGCTTGATTCAGGTGACAGTCTATCACTTACTGCTGCAACTTCTAACACGCAACTATCAGAGGTAATAGTTTAAATAAATACATTACGTATTTATCTATACAAATCCTCAAATTTTTAGCGAAAATCTAAACAAATCTTTTATACCAAAAAGCGTTGCTCCTAATCTCTCTTAATCCCAGTAGTAGCTCAGAAATAATTGGAGTTAGCTTTTCAAATCTGGCTAGCAAGTAACACCATTGGATGATGAGTAAAGTTGCTTCCCCAGCTAAAAATGACTAAACAACAGTATGGGCTTTATTTAAATATGTCAGTTAAAAAAGGAGTTCAACAAGATAATGCTAGTAAGCGTATTCTAGTTTGTGATGACGTTAGAGACAATAGTGTTTTCCTCCAAACTGTATTACAAATGGAAGGTTATGAAGTTGATATTGTGGATTCCGGAGCGGCAACCCTTGCCTATCTTGAATCTATAATACCTAATCTGCTCCTACTCGATGTGATGATGCCTGGTATGGATGGGTATGAAGTTGCCCGTCGTATCCAAAACAACCCGATTCTACAAAATCTGACTATTTTGTTCATTACCGCACATAGAGAGGCATTTTTCGATCAGCACCCTGAGATGAGAGCCAGGGCAGTTATCCGAAAGCCAGTTGAGCCGGATGTACTAATAAAATATGTTCAGACTGCTCTATTGTAAATGCTATCATTTATAACCATCATCTCTGAATGAAGTTTATTATTAGGAAATTTCTAGAAATTCCGGTCTAAAATTGCTTGGACTTTAGCAATTACTAGATCAGGGTCAATCGCCTTTTGGATAAACCCATCTATCTTTATATCAACAGCTTTATCAGCATCTTCATCAAAACCTATCACCAGCAAAATCGGAATGAATTGAAATTTAGTTGATCAAGGGAGGTGACGAACAACTTCAAATCCATCCATTTTTGGCATCATTACATCTAGTATTAGCAAGTCAGGTGGGTTAGGGGCCGTTTCAAGCCAGTCCAGTACTGCTGCACCCGAATCAACGATTTCAATTAAACAGTCTGATGCTTGTAAAATCGTTTTTAGAAGAAAAGAGTTATCAGCCACATCATCACAAACTAATATACGCTTAATAACACTCTCCATCGCCATCTTTTAAGAACAAGTAACTTTTTACACTAACTTTTCAAGCGTGCCATTACCCTCTGCCCCTTTGCCCCTGGAGATGACCAACCACTATGCTTGCGTTGTCTTGACAGACTACTAGGTGAAGTTCAATCACAACCAGACTCAGTTTAATTTAAGCAAGCTCAGGATTGCGCTGACGAATTGTTCTGGCTCCAGCGGTTTGGTCAGGTGCATCTGAAATCCAGCTTGTATGGCTCTTTTCTGGTCAATTTCTACGGCATAGGCAGTTAATGCGATCGCCGGAATCGTTCTACCATGATCAGATGAATAAGAAGGGGGAAAGGAACCCCTAACTTCAAAGTTAGGCGTTTCAAATATGGATGCCGTGTTTTTTCTTGCTACGCATCTTAAAACACATTTTTTTTCTTCCTCTTAAAAGAGGAGGCTTTAAACCGATGGGGAAAAGGTTTTATATTTTCCCTTTACCCTTTTCCCCTTCTTGGTAATGAAAAGTTTGGTTTATATCATGCCCAAGCGACCAAAACAAAACTCCGATCACGCACCACCATCTCAACTAGATATTTTGTATGATTTGTTGAGAAAATCTGATGTCATTATTTCTCTGTTGTTAAGGTATTATTTGGATTAGCAAGCAGTTAATCGTAAACTATTTGACTTTAACAAATTTAACGAATATAGTGTTTTCTAGCGATTAAATTTTCTTGATATACTGCCTGTTTAACTATTTGTATTTACAAAATCAAAAATCTGAATTAATCATTTATTGCATTCACATTATTAGGCTTCGTCGTTTAATTCATATTGGTTAGACTCAACATTTTTAAAAAAATTAGTTTTGACAAATCCTAGATTATACAGTAAAGCTATGGAACGGTGATTGTCTACATCAACGTCAGCAAAAAATTTAAGATTTTGGTATCTCTCAATTAAATAATTTATCATGCACTTAACTGCTTCACGTGCATAACCTTTTCCCCAGAAATTAGGGAAAAACACATATCCAAGAATTGCACTCTTATTTATAGTAATTGTTGCTTGAACATATCCAACGTAGCATTTCTCTGTAACAGACCAAACAGCCCAATTCAACCAAACCTCTGTTCCATCTGGTGATTGACGACGTGCCAACATCATGTACCGTTCACGAAGTGATTGAACGCTTTGTGGTGGTATATCTTCGATATATTTGTATATACTCGCACTCTGCAATCCATCAAAAAGCAGTTCGGCATGATCCGGTTTCAGTGGTTCTAAACAAAGCCGTTGAGAGTATAATTTCATCTTGTCATCTAAACGTTTGCTAACAAGCTACACCGAATACCTTAGACTAACTCATCTTCAACATAAACCAGTGGAGCGAATGATTTACGATTGCTATACCTTAGAACTTAAGAGCCATTAGATAGCGGTAAGGTTTTACCAAAAGCTGCTCGTCACGACCATTCAGATGCCTTAGTTAGTCGTGGCTAACCCCAGCACGTCTCTGGTAACAGCTACACGCTTATCCTACTTTTGATGAAAGCGATCGCCGAAGACATCAAGATTTGCTCATTGTAATATAGGCATATATACAGAAATCCTTATACTGAACAACAATCAATCTTTTGTGTCCTTTGAGAAACTTGAACCACATCATTCGCCTCCGTCAGGGGTGATTTTTATGGCGTTAGTAGCCAGCGTTCACGCCCTTGCATGAATAAATAGAGAAGACTTTGAGGTTCTTATTACACGTATTAGCCCTAACGTGTAACGCGACTATATATGTGACGAACGGCGTTCATTGAGGCGACCGCGAAACTGACTTGCTCGATCAAGGATTAAAATTTCTGGCGCGTAGAGTTTTCCCTATCATTTTAACTAATGGAGGTCTGGGGGGAATGGCACGCTTGTTAAGCTGAAGGGTATGCAGCGTAAGGATGCTCCAGGAGCAGGGGGGCAGGGGCGCAGAGGGGAATTTCTAAATATCCGAACGCAATGCTTAAACTTCTTCTTTCTCCCCTGCACCTTTGCTCAAGAGCACAAGAGCTGCCTCAACGATTTCTCCTTTTCAAGCGTGCCATTCAGGTCTGGGGGCAATATAGATGAATTAAATTCATTACCAATTTAATTAATAAATTACCCCTTATGCTGCTAATTCCCTCATTACCAAGCTGGTCAAGCTCTTGGCAATCGCCTCTGGTGTCAGAACAAAATCTACTTTCCCGGTGTCAATAGCAGATGAAGGCATATCGAAGTACTGCGAAGTAGTTTCATCTTGAGCAATCGTTGTGCCGCCATATTTTTTCATTGCCATCACTCCTAAAGCACCATCTCTGCCAAACCCACTTAGGACAACAGCAATCGCCCGCATTCCGTAATTAAGTCCTACCGACATGAATAGTTTATCCACTGAGGGGCGAACAAAGTTCATCTTTGGCGACTCTAACAGAGACAGCTTACCGTTAGCACCGACTACTACATGCCGATCTGGAACATAAGTATAAACAGTCCCTGGACGTATTATCTCCCCTGATTTTGCCTGCTCTACCCGCAACGCTGTATGGCGGCTGAGGATATGTGCCAGACGACTAGGGTAGGCAGGATTCATGTGCTGAACTACAATAATCGCTGCTGGGAAATCTGCGGGTATTGCCGACAAAATTTGGATGAGTGGCTTTTGCCCGCCCGCAGAAGCTCCGATTGCCACTATGTTATAGGCAATATTAGGGAAGTGTGACAGAATTCGGTGTCGTTGTTGTAACGCCATTTTCTTCTTTGCGAATGTTTAGCGCTTAGTAGCGATCGTCTAATTAGGGCTGTAGCAGTCTGACAAGTTACATTGCTGTGTTAGCTAGCTAATATCTTATATTTTATATGTTAGCGAGCTAACATTCACTATTTACAATAGATAAACCTTTTGTTAGAAGTTCTTGATTGCTGCCAGTTATTTAATAGAGATAAGACTGACTTAAACAGCCTCTTGCTATCTGTGTCTCAAACATCCTGCACTTGTGAAAAACCAACTTCTAGCTGCCCTACCATCTGAGGAATACTTTCGTCTTGTTGCTTATATGGAGTTTGTCCCCCTAGAGTTAAAGCAAGACCTTTACATACGTAACCAACCAATTGAGTACGTCTATTTTCTCGACTATGGCGTAGCCTCTATGCTCACCGTTCTGACGGATGGTTCGGCAATCGAAGTGGCTACGGTGGGCAATGAAGGAATGGTAGGTCTTCCAGTATTCCTGGGAGCCGAAAAAATTCCAGGCGAGTGTTTTATACAAGTCTCTGGCTCTGGATTGAGGATGAGAGTAGATGCATTTAAAACTCATATCACCGTAACTAGTCCGTTGTACGAGCTGCTACAACGATACACGCAAGCGCTGTTTAATCAAATCGCCCAATCAGCTGCGTGTAACCGCCTGCACTCAATAGAACAGCGAATGTGCCGTTGGCTGCTGATGACTGCTGATCGAGTAGAGACAGCCACTTTTGCACTCACTCAAGAATTTCTCAGCCAAATGCTAGGTGTGAATCGCTCTAGTGTTAGCCTTACTGCCTCTATTCTTCAAAGGGCGGGGCTAATCGATTATGTTCGCGGACAAATGACTATCCTTGACCGCTCAGGTCTAGAAGATATCACCTGCGAGTGTTACCAAGTTGTCAGAGGGGAGTTTGAGCGTTTGCTTAACGGCAATTAAGGTTATTGGCTCCATCTTTGGATCTGCATAAGAAGCCCCAAGAGCCAAAACTACGTGCGAGTAAATGCACCGATCACACTCCCTTTAAAAAGGCTTGCTCTAGTTCCCTCCTTTTTAAGGAGGGTTAGGGAGGATCAACCCTTAACTGAACTGTATTGTTTTATAAGGAAATCTCTGATTACACATAAAATAGAAAAATCATTCAATAGCGAAGTATTTATGGGTAATGAAGTTGAACTCCTTGAACACTGGTGACAACTCACACCCCAAAAGCAACAAAAAGTTTTAGAGTTTGTTGAACTACTTAAATCTGAGCCAGAAACAACACCTCCCGAATCTGATTTTGTGCCACAAACACCCTTAGCCAAAAAATTATGGTCAATCCGACAACGAGCGATCGCTGCTGGATTGCAACTTCGTAAACGTTGACGAGATTGAACTTGAACTTGCTGCACGTCGCGGTGGATTCCGTGAGTCTTAAGAAGATTTACATAGACTCTGGTGTACTCATCAGTGCTTTTTGTGGCATTTAGTCAGCCACCATCAGAGCGAATCAAATTCTTAACGATGAAAAGCGGGAGTTTGCCTCAAGTCGCTTCGTTATGCTATGCCTGCGGCGGGTGTAGCGATCGCCAAGACAAGTTGCTCAAGCAACTAGGCAAACTTCCGCCACGGTGTACTAGTAAAATTTTGGTAAAAGTGCTAAGGATAAATGGTTGGTAGCTGGAGAAGTACACATGAAAACCACTGGCATTCATCATGTAGCTATTATTTGTTCTGACTACGATCGCTCCAAAATATTTTATGTCGAAACTTTAGGCTTTTCGATTATTCAAGAGACTTTTCGCACCGCAAGAAATTCTTATAAATTAGATTTAAAAGTTGCAGAAAATACTCAAATCGAACTATTCTCTTTCCCAAATCCTCCAGAACGACCTAGTAAACCAGAGTCTTGTGGTTTAAGACATCTTGCTTTTCAAGTTGATGATGTTGAACAAACTGTTTTTTATTTAAAATCGAAAGGAGTAGAGGTAGAAAATATCAGAGTTGATGAAATTACAAATAAAAAATTTGCTTTCTTTAAAGACCCTGATAATTTGCCATTAGAGATTTATGAGCATTAAAGGTGCTGACGGGCGAACTTGCCATAACTATAGATAATGAAGCGATCGCCAAGCGCGGAATTACGGCTTATTGCTGCCAAGTAAAAAAATACTTTCTTTAAATATCCAGATAATTTATTATTCAATATTGATAAAAACTAGAATATTATAGATATTTGAATTAAAGAATTTCGGATAAATAGCAAATGAGTGAGCTATTTGGTAAAATTCTAAAATGTTTGACAATATCTGTAAATTTTTAGCTGAAAATTTCTCCAGCGATTTCGCCACTTGGTTATTAGGCGAACCTATTACTTTAACCGAACTCAGTCCAAAAGAATTATCTCTCGAACCTATTCGTGCTGATGCTCTAATTCTGCTACAGTCGGAGCAAAACATTTTACATTTGGAATTTCAAACCCAAGCTGATGCTGAAATTCCTTTTCGGATGATTGACTATCGGTTGCGAGTATATCGTCGCTTTCCAGACAAAGCAATGCATCAAGTTGTGATTTATCTTAAGCAAACAAATTCAGAGTTGGTGCAACAAAATACATTTACAATTGCTGGGACACGCCATGAGTTTTCAGTTATCAGACTTTGGGAACAACCAACTGAAGTATTTCTGAGAACAGCTGGACTGTTACCCTTTGCAGTTTTGAGTAGTACAATTGATCCAGAAGCCGTGCTTAACCAAGTTGCACGAGAAATTAATAATATGACAGAATCAAGAAATCAAAGTAATATTGCTGCTTCCACAGCGATTTTAGCTGGTTTAGTATTAGAGAAAGAGGTTATCAGACGAGTTTTGAGGTCAGATATTATGCGCGAGTCAGTGATTTATCAAGATATTTTAGAAGAAGGCAAAGCCGAAGGCAAAGCTGAAGGAAAAGCTGAAGGCAAAGCTGAAGCTTTACTTGAAGTAGCAAGTAACCTTTTTAATACTGGTATGCCATTAGAACAGATAGCAAGATTGACAGGGTTATCTATTGAGCAGTTACAGTATTTGCAGGTAACTGAGTCTGATGATTCCAAATAAATAATCGGTGCAGGTTGACTGCACCGATCGCACAATTTATATTTAATTGCACCGGACATTTCCCTCACGCCAATGCGGAAGCTTGGGGTTTGGCAAAAATCATTCTTCCTGCGGTGGTTTGCAAAGCACTAGTGACTACTACTCGCAATTCACCGCCCACATAACTGCTGCCTTCTTCAACGACTACCATTGTGCCATCATCTAGGTAGCCAATGCCTTGACTCGGTTCTTTGCCTTCCTTGAGAATTTTCAAATCCAAGTTATCGCCAGGTAAATAACTAGGACGAACGGCGTTCACTAAATCATTTACATTCAAAACAGGTACTTTCTGAACACTGGCGACTTTAGACAAGTTATAGTCGTTGGTTAGCAATGTACCGCTAATTTCTTGGGCAAAGCGCACTAATTTGGCATCGACTGTGGGAATATCTTCGTAGTCAATTGTATTAATCACGATGCGATCGGGATATTCCTCTTTAATGCGGTTGAGAATTTCTAGTCCTCGCCTTCCCCGCACCCGCTTTTGATCTTTGCTAGCATCGGCTACTTGTTGGAGTTCTTGCAAGACAAACTGCGGTACAAGAATTTGCCCTTCTAAAAACCCTGTTTCTAGTAAGGCTTCAATGCGACCATCAATAATACAGCTAGTATCTAAAACTTTGGTATTAGCGGGTTTTAGCGTTCCTTCCACTACCATCGATTCAACGGTGTTGGGATTAATGAACCGCAATAAGCCTCGCCCGTGGGTGTCTGCCAAATTCATGCCAGTGACGGAGAGGATAATACTACCGACAACTGCCACCAGTGGCTTAATAAATCCAAAATCCGCCGGGATGGGTAGCAAAAATAGTGGGGCTAGCATCAGGTTAGCTAGTAATAGCCCAATCACTAAGCCGATCGCACGAGTTAAAATCACTTCCAGAGGCATTTCTTTGATTTGTGATTCTAGGCGACGATATGTCGTCTGGAAACTCAGCCCGATCGCACCGCCAATAATAGCGGCAAAGACGGCAACAACTAAGCGTAAAGCTTCAAGGTTTGTTACCTGATCTAGTGTGCTATTGGGTAGTAGTTCGATGCTGTAGAACCCTATTCCCGACGCTGCTAGGATAAATGAGAAAATAATAATGGCGTCAAGCATGGTTGTCTTGTTTTCCTGCAACTGTGTTCACCGATAAAGTTAAGTATTTTTTATTTCATCGGTAAGATAAACTCATCAATATTGACTTACACTAAGGGTTTAGTAGGGCAATATCTGCAATTATTATAACCAAACCTTTTTATCTTCATATTTTTCATTGTTTCATTATAAAACGACAAAAATTTGTAAATAAACTACTCATTTTCACTGTTTCTAATTCGCAGTTGGCTTAACTTAAAACTTTTCTCAAAATGAGTCAAAAATTTAGTATTTCTGGAATTGCGAGTTCTGCTTATGTGCATATTCCCTTTTGCAGACGGCGGTGTTTTTATTGTGATTTCCCGGTGTCTGTTGTGGGCGATCGCTTGCGGGGCGAAACATCTGGTACTATCTCCCAATATGTTGAGGTGCTATGTCAAGAAATTGCCATTACACCAGCATTTGGTCAACCCCTGAAGACAATTTTCTTCGGCGGTGGTACTCCTTCGCTACTATCAATAGAGCAGTTACAACGGATAGTAACAGAGTTAGAGAAGCATTTTGGTATTGCGTCTGGGGCAGAAATTTCGATGGAAATTGACCCAGCCACCTTTGATTTAGCCCATATAACAGGCTATCGCAATGTCGGCGTGAACCGAGTAAGTTTAGGTGTACAAGCGTTTCAAGCAGAATTATTGCAAAGGGCGGGGCGATCGCACTCAGTTGAAGATATTCTTGCGGCTGTGGAACTAATCCATCAAGTCGAGATTCCCGAATTTAGCTTAGACTTAATTTCCGGGTTGCCGCATCAGTCTTTGGATCAATGGCAGGATTCCTTAGAAAAAGCAGTGGCGCTTGTACCCACTCACATTTCTATCTATGATCTTACCATCGAACCAGGTACAGCCTTTGGTCGTTATTACAAACCTGGCGATACTCCTTTGCCCACGGATGAAGCTACAGTCAAAATGTACCAGATGGGGCAGCAAGTTTTGACTGGTACAGGTTATGAGCATTATGAAATTTCCAATTATGCTCAACCTGGCCATCAGTGTCGGCATAATCGAGTCTATTGGGAAAACCGCCCTTATTATGGCTTTGGTATGGGTGCGGCGAGTTATGTTGACGGGAAGCGCTTCACTCGTCCGCGCAAGACTAGGGAGTATTACCAGTGGGTGCAAGCTGGCGGTGTGATTGATTGTGATGTGACTCCCCTAAACGAAGTATTGTTAGAAACGTTAATGCTGGGGTTGCGTTTGGCGGAAGGTTTAAGTTTAGCGGCGTTAGTACAAGGGTTTGGGGAAGAGAAGGTTGAAAAAATTTGCCAGTGTTTGCAAGAATATTTTGAGAAAGGTTGGGTGGAAGTTGTAGAAGGAAGGTTGCGTTTGATTGATCCCCAAGGGTTTTTGTTTTCTAATGTAATTTTGGCGGATTTGTTTGAAAAGTTGGGGTAACGAAGCGCAGAGGCGCAGAGGACGCAGAGAGGAGGGAAGGTTTAAAGCTGATGAGGAGTAACGATTTATGCAAAAAAATAAAGTTAGAAAAGCTGTGATTCCAGTAGCTGGTTTCGGCACTCGTTTGTTTCCAGCTACCAAAGTTGTGAAAAAAGAACTTTTCCCGATTATTGATCGAGATGGTAGGGCAAAACCAGTCATTCTCGCAATTATTGAAGAGGCAATAAGTGCTGGAATTACAGAAGTCGGGATTGTGGCGCAACCGGATGATAGAGAAATATTTGAAAATTTATTAAAAAATCCACTTAAAAAAGAGTTTTTTGATAAACTTTCACCGCAAAATCAAGAATATAGCCGATATCTTGAAGATTTAGGTAGTAGAATTACCATATTATTGCAAGAGGAGCAATTAGGCTATGGCCATGCGGTATTTTGTGCCAAGGATTGGGTACAAAATGAACCATTTTTGCTAATGTTGGGCGATCATGTTTATGCATCTGATATTCAAAAATCTTGTGCTAGTCAACTATTAGATATTTATGAACAAGTTAATCAAAGCGTTGTTAGCTTAACTACAACGCCAGCAGAAAATCTTCATACATCTGGATGTGTAACAGGAGTTTGGCAAGAGTTAAACTCGATTTTAGAAGTTACACAACTCTATGAAAAACCTACCATTGAGTTTGCACAACAATATTTGCGCGTACAGGGAATGGCAGAAAATGAGTTTTTATGCATATTTGGTTTATATTTACTTACACCAAAAATTTTTGATTTTCTAGCAGAACACATCAACCAAAATTTCCGAGAACGAGGCGAATTTCAGTTAACATCCTGCCTTGATAAATTGTGTCAGGAAGAGGGAATGACAGGATATGTTGTTAAAGGGAAGTGTTTTGATACAGGATTGCCAGATACTTATCGTCAGACAATGATTGATTTTAGAAATTTATAATTAGTTAAATAAAAAACTAATAAGCTCGACTTTATCGATTTTCTGGCAACACTCAAGCTGACGCTGAAAGCTTTGTAAGACAGTAGTTTTACTTTTTAGTTTTCACCGATAATCAGTGACATGGAAAAAGTTGTTGTTAAAAAGCTAGGGTTTTGCCGTATTAAGAGAACTAAGCTCTTAATTTTGGATAAAGTCGAGCTAAGAGTCGAGAGTAGGGACTTTCCGAATTCCGTTAAATGAAATACTATTCAGTTATATGCTGATGCTATTGGTAACAAGCCTTGGTTTCAGATAGTTGTAATTTATTAAACGACTCTTGTTGTTCAACTCAATTTTACGCTCTACTTCGTTCAACTCCTGCTGAAATGTAACTAAAATATCTTGAGCCTCTGGGTCTACAAACTTATTGTCATAGTAGCCTAGTCTGTCATAACGGTAGGCTGACAGAATGAATAAAATCGACAATTGGTCAGCAGTTTGCTTTGGCGGTGGTAGACATGATAATAGGCTTTTGCGGTCAGCAATAGTGCCTTCTGCTGTCATTTGTTTATAAGCAGCAAGGGGCATATTGGGCATAAAAGTCATATATTCATATTGCGGATAGTTAACAGCAGCGTGCTGCGGCCCACAGGTGAAGATAACCGCAGTACCAATGTCAACTAATTGATCTAATGTTTCGATGCTATTAGGAACACCCTTGACTCGTCCGCCTGATTGGGAAACCAATTCCTGCGCCCAAGCTTGTAATTCAAAGTCTGCTGTTAAGTCTTGAGGAGTTTTGTAGTATAGCTTCAAGTATTCAGACACAAACTTTTTAATCGCGTTCCACAATAGCAAACCATCGTCTCGATAGGGGTAGTGAGGTAACTTGTTTGGATCATCCACACCCCGATTTTTTAGTTCAGTAGGTAAAGAAAACTGATCTAAGCTCCATTCTTCATAGGCATTGACGACAATTTTTAATGACTCTTGCAGAGTTCCAGCTAGCAATTCGTCAACAGGGCCGCCTCTATTAACTAGGCGCTTACGAGCTAAGTCATTATTAGCCAACATGAAACGGAAGTGGGGTTTTAGTAGTAAGTTGAGGGGATGGTTCTCCGCTAGTTGACGGGCTGTGACAATGGCAAAGGGTTCCATAACAAAGTGAGTTCGGCAAAGATGGCTACTCATTTCATGATGGTTAGCATCAGCAATTTGAACACAAAGTTTGGCATGAAACCAGGTTAAAGGGCTATCAAAAGGTGTAATTAGCTGACTCTGTCTACCATCTGTAGGGTTTATTTGGATAGCAATAGGTACAAGTTGACCGCGATCGCTAAAACCAGAACTGCGCCAACAAAAGAAAGCTATAGGGGTTGGTAAATACTTTTTACCTCTCTCGTAATTACCTCCTTTAACAAATGCAAGCGCTCTATAATCAGCTACATATAAATTTCCATTTGCAAGTTTTTCTACTAAGTCGATAGAGTTACCAAACTTCTCTTGCAGTTCTGAAATGGTAAACGCAAAGCCAGGTGGCATCTCCTGAATGCGGCGTAAAACAAGAGGATTTACCCCACAAAGCCGTTGTTCACAAAAAGAGTCATCAGTTTGGTATGTTTTGATGACATTAGGTCTAGGCAAAACTGGAAAATAGTCTTCATAGTCTTGCAATTCATCTAAAGGGTCCCATAAAGAACGGGTATTAACGGCTAACATATTTATCGGAAGCTCTGCCGTCTCTATTGTGCGTTCAGCAATATACTTAGTAGAAAAATTTTCGCTAGAGGGGACATCTTTAAGCATCGCCATAGGCGCTAAAAACTCGTGATCAAATTCATACTCTCCTTGGTTGCGCTCTAGCAAACTTTTGCGTTTCGTAGGGTCAGTATCATTTTGGGGAAGGGATGGTTTCATAAATGTTTATCCAAGTTTAAAGTAAGAACAATAACAAGCAAGTTAGCTAAATTTAGGTAGTTAACTTACTCAGCAAGCTTGGCATTTAATTTTGAAAAGTGCAATAGCACTTTAAAAGTATTCATGTGATTGTTGTACAGGTTAACATTTGCTAAATCCTCTTATACAACTTTGACACAAGTATAAAAATCAATAAACTTGTAAGCATTCAATAGTTAGTCGTCAAAATCAAGAATATTTACAAAACTATGTGGTATAATTTAATAATTGCAATAGAATTATGAAATTTAGATTTTAAAGCCTTGTTAATTTTGGCTTCTCAAGTCTAGAATTTAGAATTTTACATAAATTATTTAACAGTGTTTATTAATACTTGTCTGTAAACTGCAAAATCTATACTTTTGAAATGTTAACGTTAAGTATGAATCAAGGTTACTTATTGTTTTTATGCAGAGTATCTATATTTTGTAAAAATTCTTCACTTATAATCAAAACTGCTGGGGGTCATTCTTAAATTTATCGACGGCAGTGCCAGCGATCGCTACAGGCTATTCCTGCTACTTGGATACATTAGTTATTAACAAGTGCTGCGATCGCAGCTACCAATTTCGCAGGATCGGCTGGTTTAGCAATATGGAGTTGAAATCCGGCTGTAAAAACCTGTTTTTGTGTGGTTTCTGCGGCGTAAGCAGTTAGAGCGATCGCAGGAATTTCTCCACCTAAATTGGCGGGCATTGCTCGTAACTTTCGGATCAAAGTGTAACCATCAACATCTGGCATACCTAAATCGCTTAACAGCAAATCTGGCTTTGACTGCATAATTGCAGCCAGTGCTTCAGTGGCAGATGCTGCGATCGTCACGATTGCTCCCTGCTGTTCTAATAGAAAGGCCAGAAACTCACGGGTATCAGCATTATCATCTACAACTAACAAACGTATTCCTTCTAGTGGAGCATAAAGCATACAGGATGGATAAGAATCACCCGATAAATTATTGTTTTCCTTTTCTACTTCCAAATGTTGAAATACGGGTAGGCAAACTGTAAACGTCGCGCCTTGCCCTTCTCCTAAGCTCTCTGCCGAAACTGTACCACCATGTAACTCGACAAGTTGGCGCACAATCGCTAAACCAAGTCCTAATCCACCAGAACTTCGAGTTGTAGTACTATCTGCCTGACGGAAATACTCAAATACGTATGGTATAAAGTCAGGACTAATACCTTTACCAGTGTCACTAACTCTAAGTTGTACCTCAGAATTAATCTGTCCTAAGTAGACTTCGACTTGTCCACCAGATGGTGTAAATTTAACGGCGTTAGAGAGCAGATTCCAAATAATTTGTTGAATACGATTACCATCACCCTTCACCTGTCCAATTTCTCTATCCAAATGGAGATTAATTTGAATAGACTTTGCTTGTGCTGCCAATTGCACTGTCTCTAAGGCAGCTTCAATAGTAAAAATAAGATTAACCGTTTCTAAATTAAGTGCTAGCTTGCCCTGGAGAATGCGAGAAATATCCAACAAATCTTCAATCAACTGAGCTTGTAATTCAGCGTTTCGTTCGATGGTATCAAGGGCACGCACAGTAGTAGCTTCGTTTAATGACCGATTTTTCAGTAGCTTGGCCCAACCCAAAATTGGATTAAGAGGAGAACGAAGTTCATGAGAGACAATTGCTAAAAATTCGTCTTTGATGCGGTTTGCTTTCTCAGCAACTTCTTTTGCCTGTTGCCGTTGTTCTGCTATTGCTAGAGCCTGATCGCGGAGGTTTTTATATTCCTGAACTCGGAACGTTAAATCTGTTAAATCTTCAATTGAAAAGAGAGCATAAAATTTATCTTCATCCGATGCAGACACAGCAGTAACAGTTGTGTGTTGAATGCGGTATTTATCTTTGGATATAGGTACAGGGATAATATATTTATGCAGTTGTGAAGAAAAAATTGTCGGAGGCCCACCTTGAAAAATTTGGTGCAAACGGCTAGCGTAACGAGGTTGATTTAGATGAGGAAAATATTCATGAATAGAATTTCCCAACATCTTACTTCTCGGAATTTTTGTCCATTCCTCTAAGCAGGAGTTCCAGAAGATAACAATATAATCTGACTGTAGAACAAAAGCTCCTAAAGGAATTTTATCTAAAAGGCTAAATTTTTCTTGAGCTTGTTCAATTATATTCATTGTATTCTCAAAGTTTTTATATTAGTTAGATTATTTCCATTTCGTCCTTCATTGCATTGATTAGCGCATCAAAAGTGCCCACCAAAAAAATTAAAATAATATCTCCAATAATTTCTAAGCGTTCAATTGTGAAACTGGCTTGTGCTAGTAAGATTTTTGACTCGCTCTCGTATGCAGATAACAATAAATTTTCCAGCGTATCTTCTATATAAACGGGCAATGTGTAGTTTACATGCCGCTTTAGCACATTACTGAGTGAACCCATTACCCCATTTATGACAATGTTACCAATTTCGCTCAGGGTGCCAATTTTCACCGCATCTAGGTCAGCCGATCCTGGCTCTTCACCTGTAAGCACTGCAATCAATGTTGATGCGCTGTCAGTTGGAAAAATTAAGCTAGCAGTGCCATAGAAAGAGCCTGTAAAGCCTAGTTTTACAGATGCCAAAGCCTCATCATGAAATCGTTTTATTAATTCTTGATATGCTTCGTTAGCAGTTAACACTTTAACAACTGGAATTTTCAGACGAATGTGAGAGTCTACCATTTCATTAAGTAGACTTGCTGCTCGACCAACTCCAATATTAATTAACTCTTCCAGGGCATCTAGTTCTTCTGCTGTCACATTCATGAAAACTTATTCCTTACTATTGAGAACTTCCTGGACTGCCTTTCGCAACTCACTTTCTTTTGGCGGTTTATTAATAAAGTTGACCGCGCCCAAGCTAAAACTTTGATTGCGTGCCCCTTCCTGGATATCGGCAGAAATGATAATGGTCGGAATCTTTAATTTTTTATCTTGCATAGCTTTCAGAAATTCAAACCCATTCATATCTGGCATTAGAAGATCCGCTAACACACAATTTGGCTTATGGTTGTCAACCATTTCTAACCCCTCACGCCCATTAGTTGCTTCGATAATTTCATAACCATCGATTTGCAGAAACTTACGAATCATTCTGCGAGAAAAAGCTGCATCATCGATAATCAAAACCATTGCCATCAGCTTTGTCCTTTTATGCTTTAGCTTAATAATTCTTAATTTAGGCTAATTAGCCATATTATTTATTAAAATGAATGAATTAAAGAAAAAATAAATATAATTTTACAATTATCAATAATAGTTCCGGAAAAATTATCAAACTCGCTGAAACTATAATGCTATGGAGCTAAAATTTTTAATAATGGAAACTTTTAAAATTTGTTAAGTATTTCAAATCCGATCTAATACCAGCTTTATTTTGCGAAGCCAATGCAAAATTATTGTATGGTAGATATCGGTTAGATGGTCAATTTCTCGCAGGCTTATGCCATTAAGATACATTTTGAGGCATACCTGCTTGACATGGTTTGAGTATTACTAAGATTGTAGGATTTGAGAAACTGATTCTCGCATTATTTGCACTTGTAAGATTGTCTGTCTTGACGACGACCTTTCTTGAAACTTTGAGTTGAATAGCAACGATAAGATTGCCTATTTCTTAACTATATCATTAAGGCAAATATTATGTCTTCAGCCTGAGAAAATACAAACATCTTTCTTTAGATAGAGATTGGTGAGGATTAGTATTAAATTAGTATTAAAATATAAGATATATAAATTTTTACTTTATTAACCAATGGAGTTAAATGAAATTGAGGATGATATAGAAGCATTTCTCGTTGAAAGCTATGAGAACTTGAATCAAATTGAAGGCGATATTATTGAGCTAGAAAAAACATCTGATGATGGAGAAGCATTAGTTCGAATTTATCGCTCACTCCATACGCTTAAAGGAAATTGCGGCTTTTTACCGTTTCCTAATTTGGAATCACTTGCTCATGCTGGAGAGAATTTGCTCTCGTGCCTGCGCGATCGCACGATCGCAATCACCCCTGACATTATTAGTACTTTAATACAAACAGTTGACAGCATTCGGCAAATCCTGTCTCAAATTCAAGCTACAAAGCATGATGGCGATCGCGATTATTCAGCATTGATCGTGGCTCTAACGCGATTGTCAGAAACTAAACAGACTCCAAAACCCTCTCAATCGCCTGTTAATACACAAACGCCACAAAAAGATACAGCAGCTAGTGAGTCTGTTGAAGCTCTCAATCAGGAACTCACAGAAATATCAACGACAACATCAGAATCTGCTTATATCCGAGTCAATGTTAATCTGCTAGATCAGATGATGAATCTAGTGGGTGAACTCGTTTTAGCTCGTAACCAGGTAATCGGATTTAGTACGAAGTTTAAGGATAAGAGTTTTGCTGCTACCTGCCAGCACCTTAATTTACTTACAACCGAGTTGCAGGAAAGGGTGATGAAAACTCGGCTGCAACCAATTAGTTCCATCTGGCAAAAGTTCCCTCGCGTCACCCGCGATTTAGCGATCGCTTCCGGTAAAGAAGTTGAAGTGGAGATGGAGGGGGCAGAAACTGAACTAGACAAAAGTATTATTGAAACAATTAAAGACCCCTTGACGCACTTATTACGCAACTGCATCGATCATGGGATTGAATTACCAGCCGAACGGGTTGCTTGTGGAAAGCCAAGCGTAGGACGGCTATTTCTCAGAGCCTTTCACGAAAGTGGCAAAGTCAATATTGAAATTGGCGATGATGGTCGTGGTTTGAATTTAGAACGGCTGAAAGGGCGAGCGCAGCAACTTGGTTTAGTGAACGCTGTGCAGGCTGCAACCATGAGTGAATCAGAAGCGATGAACTTAATTTTTTTATCCGGCTTCTCGACTGCGGAACAGGTAACTCACCTTTCCGGGCGGGGGGTTGGGATGGATATTGTTAAGAGCAATATTGAGAAGATTAATGGAACGGTTGAAATTCAGAGCCAACAGGGACAAGGAACGACCTTCAAAATCAAGATTCCCCTGACATTGGCAATTATTCCAGCATTGATTGTCAGCAGTGGAGGCAATTATTATGCCATTCCCCAAGCGAGTCTACAAGAGCTAGTCCGCTTAGAAGCACTCAATAGTATTGAGATATTATACGATGTGCCTGTGTATCGCTTGCGGGGTAATCTTGTCCCCTTGGTTTATCTCAACGAAGTGTTGCAACAAGATTGTGTCAGCAACTTAGAAACACTCAGTTTGGTAATTGTGCAAGTTGATAACTATCGCTTTGGGCTAGTCGTAGACACAATCGAAGACATTCAAGACATTGTAGTTAAACCTTTGGGAAGACAGTTAAAGGCGCTATCCCTATTTGCAGGAGCCACCGTTTTAGGAGATGGCACAGTGGCATTAATTATTGATGTTGTTGCTCTAGCAAACCGAACTGGTATAACCGCTGAACAAAAGCAGTTGTTGAGCGAAAATGCTGTAAATAGTCAAGAGCAAGCAGGCGATCGCCAAACAATTTTACTATTTGAAGGCCCCCAAGGCGCACGTATGGGCATTCCACTAGCGATCGCATCTCGGCTGGAAGAGATTCTTGCTTCTGCTGTCGAAAAAGTTGCTAATCAGGATGTTTTGCAGTTTTACGGTCAAATTCTGCCGCTAATTGATCTTCACAAGATATTTTCTGATAGCGATCGCCTTAATAATGAGACTTTGGCGACAGTTGCAGAAACGCTCCAAATAATTATTGTCTCTCCATACTCAGAACTCAGTGTTGGGCTAGTAGTCGATCGCATTCTTGATATTGTGGAAGAACCACTAACCATTAAAGGTATCCCTAGTAGACCTGGAGTGCTTTTCTGTGCTGTAATTCAAGGACAAATCACAGAAATTCTTGACATTGAGACTGTAATTCGGATTGCTAACCCTCATTTGCTGCAATTAGCGACTCATGGCTAAACAACAAATTTGCACATTTTTCCTCAAAGGAATTTACTTTGGTATTGACGTGCAACACGTTCAAGAAGTGATTCGTCCACAAGCAACGACTCCTGTACCTTTAGCACCACCAGATATCTATGGGTTGATTAATTTACGTGGACAAATTATTACTGTCATCGATTTACAGCGTCGATTAGAGATGAGCGAACCGCAGACACAATCAACTACAAAACTTGTAGATGAGGTGCAGGGATTTAATATTATTGTGTGTTCTGATCGTGAATTAGTCAGTCTGCTGGTTGATTATGTGGGAGATGTTTTAGAGTTTGAACAAAACACCTTTCAACCCCCACCCGCAACGTTAAAAGGTAAAATGCGTCAGATGCTAGCAGGAGCTTACCCACTCCCGGAGGGATTTTTGTTAGTTCTAGATGCCGAGAAAATTCTAGATGTTAATTTAACAAATCAGATTATCGAATAATTGAGGAGCGCTTTGCAATGACTACAAATCGGGCTGGAAAAGCAGCCAACTCAAAATCTCCCTCGGTGGATAGTGCAGATTTGCAACCGACCGATGACAGTGTAATAAAAGTGCAATTGCAAGCGTTACTAATAGCACTTAAGGCGGTAAAAAACGGAGATTTTAGCGTCCGTTTAGCTGATGAGAATAATGAACTGGGTGAAATCACCTCAGTTTTTAATGAATTGGTGAGTTTAAATCAAAACTTTGCTAACGAAGTTAATCGTTTGGCATCCGAGATTGGTATCCAAGGAAAACTTGGTTCTCAAGCCGTTGTCAAAGGAGCCGATGGGAGTTGGAAAGAATCGCTCGACAACTTGAATCAAATGTCTACAAATTTAAAAGAGCAGATAAAAGGTATTAATGAGGTTAGCCTTGCCGTCGCTCAAGGAAATTTGTCCAAGCAAATCGAGGCAAGCAATGCAGGAGAGTTTAAGCAGCTCACAGATAATGCAAATCAGATGATTAGCAGCCTAAAGTCTTCAATCAGACAGATGACAGAGGTGGCAACAGCAGTTGCGTCTTCCGCAGAACAACTGACCGCAGTCAGTAAAGAAATGACTGAGAACGCCGAACAAACAGCCGAACAAGCCACTTCTGCCTCTGCCTCTGCTGAACAGGTAAGTCAGAATACCAATACAGTTGTGACTGCCGTGGAAGAGATGAATGCTAGCATTCGAGAAATTGCTAAGACCGTTACCCAAGGAGCAAAGGTGACGACTGAGGCAGTTAAAACAGCTGAACGCACGAACGAGACAATTAACAAACTCGGTCAAAGCAGCATCGAAATTGGTAAAGTTATTAAAGTCATTACCTCGATCGCAGGGCAAACAAACTTGCTAGCACTCAATGCTACCATTGAGGCGGCTAGAGCCGGCGATGCAGGTAGAGGATTTGCCGTAGTCGCAAACGAGGTGAAAGAATTAGCCAAACAAACGGCAAGTGCGACTGAAGATATTAGCTTGCGAATTGAAGCAATTCAGACAGATACAAAAAGTGCCGTTCAAGCCATCACTCAGATTACTAGTATTATTAATCAAATCAACGACTTCCAAAGCACGATCGCCAGTGCTATTGAGGAACAAACAGCAACTACCAATGAAATTGGTCGAAATATGGCTGAGGCAGCCAAAGGAACATCAGATATTGCCAAAAGTATTGGAATTGTGGCACTCAATACTCAAAGTACGACTACTGGAACCAGTAATACTTTAGAGGCAGCTACAGAACTGTCCCGAATGGCAGTAGATTTACAGAAAGTCGTCAATCAGTTTAAATATTAAGTAAGAGGCAGGGGGCAGGGGGCAGGGGGCAGGGAGCAGGGGGAATGGAAAAAGAACCAATTAAAAGTCATGAAGACTTGGAAGTATACAAAATGGCATTTGATACAGCCATGAAAATATTTGAACTATCCAAGAAGTTTCCTGTAGAAGAGAGATATTCGTTGACCGACCAAATTCGTAGATCGTCACGTTCTGTATGTGCAAATCTGGCGGAAGCATGGAGAAAACGTCGATATGAAGCTGCTTTTGTAGCTAAGTTAAATGATTCGGAAGCAGAGGCAGCAGAGACTCAGACTTGGTTGAAATTTGCTGTCAAGTGTAGTTATTTAGATGTTGATACAGGTAGAGAACTTTATGGAAATTACAACCAAGTTTTAGGCATTCTAGTAATCATAATCAACAATCCATCCCCCTGGCTCATAAAACGCTAATTATCCATCATCTCCCTGCCCCCTGCTCCCTGCTCCCTGCTCCCTGCTCCTTGCTCCCTGCTCCCTGCCCCCTGCTCTCTGCTCCCTGCTCTCTGCCCCCTGCCCCCTGCCCCCTGCCCCCTGCCCCCTGCTCCCCAATACCTAATGCCCAAAATCCGGGTACTAATTGTCGATGACTCCGTAGTAGTACGGAGTCGATTAAGTAAAATTTTGTCTAGCGATCCAGAACTGGAGGTGGTAGGAGTCGCGGCTAACGGTCGCATTGCCCTTGCCAAGATTTCCCATGTTAATCCCGATGTGATCATCTTGGATATTGAGATGCCGGAGATGGATGGTTTGCAAACCCTGGCCGCTATCCGACAAAAGTATCCACGTTTACCAGTGATTATGTATAGTACCTTCACGCACAGGGGAGCGATCGCAACCCTAGAAGCTCTTTCTTTAGGTGCTTCAGACTATGCCACAAAACCTAGTAACTTAGGAAGTGTAGAGGCAACAAACCAACATATTCGGGATGATTTAATTCCCAAAATTAAGGTGTTTGGTGGACTTTTCACACCCAGCGCAATTACCCATCCAGTTATTTTTCCTGTTCGTAGCGACATACAGCAGGTGGAAGTTGTGGCAATTGGGGTTTCTACTGGGGGCCCAAATGCTCTGGCTGTTGTGCTTAAGCAGTTTCCAGCAGATTTATCAGTGCCGATTTTGATTGTGCAACACATGCCGCCAATGTTTACGAAACTACTAGCTAAACAATTAGCTTCCAAG
Organism: Nostoc sp. FACHB-888; assembly: GCF_014696655.1. Lineage (NCBI taxonomy): Bacteria > Bacillati > Cyanobacteriota > Cyanophyceae > Nostocales > Nostocaceae > Nostoc > Nostoc sp. FACHB-888. Next base: position 21,476 of record NZ_JACJQM010000007.1, read on the forward strand.
TGCAAAATTCCAGTAGATGAAGCGGTTCCTGGACAGATACTAAAACCAGGACATGCCTGGATTGCACCAGGAGATTTTCATCTAATTGTGCAACGCGACAAAACTGGAGTTCGACTTGTTACCCATCAAGCATCCCCCGAAAATTCTTGTCGTCCTTCAGTCGATGTGCTGTTGCGATCGGTTGCACAAGTTTATGCGGCTAGGGCGATCGCAGTTATTCTCACTGGTATGGGGCAAGATGGATTGCATGGCTGTCAGTGCATACGCGAGGCGGGTGGACAGGTACTTGCACAAGATAAAGCTACTAGCGTCGTGTGGGGAATGCCTAGTTTTGTTGTTAATGCCGGGCTTGCCAATAAAATTCTTCCACTTAATGAGATCGCAAATGAAATTATGCACAGAATTGGTTTCAATCAAGTTCCTCCTTCAGACCTGTAATGACACAGATTATGGGTGTAAGCACCACTGATTTTGAGTATCTTCGGGAGTTAGTTCATCATCATTCAGCGGTTGTGTTGTTTGGTGATAAAACTTATTTAGCAGAGTTACATTTGCAGCCAATTGTCGAATCGGCAGGATTTGCTTCTATCGCTGATTTGATTACTTACTTGCGAACTCATCCGTTTAATAGTCTTCACGCCCAGACAATCGAGGCGCTAGTCACTAACGAAACCTCATTCTTCCGTGATAGCCACCCTTTTGAAGCGCTGAAAAAATATGTGCTACCAGAGTTAATTAAACAACGAGAAATTGATCGATCGCTCAACATTTGGTGTGCTGCCTGCTCTAATGGACAAGAACCTTATAGCATTGCCATACTAATTAATGAACATTTTCCCATGCTTCCCAATTGGCCTGTAAAATTAATTGCAACTGATTTTTCTACTAAGGTTTTAACGCGTGCCCGCGAAGGGCATTATAACCAACTTGAAATAAATCGTGGACTTCCTAAAAATATTTGCGATCGCTACTTTCAAAAGCTAGATACTGACTGGCAAATAAAGGAACAAATCCGCCAGATGGTTGATTTTCGTCAGTTGAATCTTTTGCAATCTTGGTCATCTCTGCCGCAATTCGACGTTATCTTTTTACGGAATGTTTTAATCTACTTTGATGTTGTTACCAAGAAAGCATTGCTAAAAAAGATTAAGCAGCAATTAAGACCAGATGGTTACTTGTTTCTGGGTAGTGGTGAAACGACTATCAGCCTAGATGAATCATTCAAGCGGGTTTTATTTGACAAGGCTATCTGCTATCGATTGCACAATCCTGAAGTTAAAATTGCCGATTGAGGTAAAAATCAGCAAGTTGCTGTTTGCAGCCGGAAAAATATTGTATATTCACAATACACACATGCTTACAAGAAAGTACTGCATCCTTGCGATACGTAAATATTTCTTTCATTTTCAGACCTTGTAACTTAAAACACCAATTACCTCATAAATAATTATGGCTATTATCACTGGAACCTCTGTAAACAATGTTCTTAACGGTACACTCAACAACGATGTAATCAACGGACTGAATGGAGATGATAACCTTAATGGTAGAGATGGTAATGATATGATATTCTGATTGGCGGATTGGGTAAAGATATCTTAACTGGTGGAGCAGGATCTGATATCTTCCGTTACAACAGTCCTTTAGAGGGTGGCGATATATCAACGACTTAAATGCATCTCAAGGTGATAAAATCCAAGTTTCCGCATCTGGATTCGGAGGTGAACTCCAAGTAGGGCTATTACAAGCTTATCAATTCAGGCTCGGTAGTGCTTTCACCAATACCAACCAACGCTTTAGATTTGACATCAATAGCTCGATTCTATTCTTCGACAGAGATGGTAGCGGTTCGCAATTTGGCTCCGTCGAAATTGCTAAAATTAACGGCGTTAACGGCCCTCTAACTACCCAAGTAATCGCCTAAAAGATTTTGGATTGTAGGATGCCGTAGCGAAATTGAGTACGGCACCATTAGTTGATATCTTTGCTTATAATTAACTATTACTCCTCTACTTTCTTCAGAGCATCAGGCTTGTGAGCAGCTTGTTTTCCTGTCTTATCACTTTCAACTAAGTATTCAGGGTTATCTTCACTTGCAGCGATATGGTGTTCTTTAATATCTGTAGGTGAAGTGAGTTTCTTTACTACTTTGCCAGTTGTCTTGCCTTGTGAAGTGTTCCATTCAACCCGATCGCCGTTTTTGAATTGTTCAGCCACATTCATCTCCTACTTAATGTTTTATATCTACTAACGTCACATTATGTCTGCGATTGGAAAAGCAACCATCATTCTAGTGATAGAGAAAACATCCGTTATTAAGACATTAATTTGATTAGGTGTAATACCAATTTCATGTGAAGTTGCACATATCTTGATCCCCCTAAATCCCCCTTAAAAAGGGGGACTTTGATCAATGTTTTTCCGGTTTCCCCCTTATTAAGGGGGGCTACGGGGGATCGAATTCTATGCAGCTTCATAAAAAATTGGTATAAGATGAAAAAATTAGGCGATCGCTACAACCACCTTGATACAAAAGCTGTGGCATCGCCTCATAATGAAGAAAGATTAAGCAGATTTTCAAAAAACTCTCAATGAGCCAGATTAGCCTAAATTTAGTTGCAATATCTATTTTTCTCATCACCATGTCCAGCCTACTGGGGCCATTCATTCACTTGTCGCCCGCAGTACCAGCGCTTGCTACCTTCACCATCTTAGGCATAGCTACGTTAGATAGTTTTAGCTTGCAAGGCAAGGGTGGTACTATCTTTTTAGATTGGATTGCTGGATTTTCAAATGAACACCGCGATCGCATCGTCCACCACGAAGCAGGGCATTTCTTGGTTGCTTACCTGTTAGGTATTCCCGTTACCGGCTACACCCTCAGCGCTTGGGAAGCCTGGAAACAGGGGCAACCTGGGCAAGGTGGTGTTAGTTTTGATGATGGCGAATTAGCATCTCAACTAGAAGTGGGTAAAATCAGTGCCCAAATGCTAGACCGCTACTGCACTGTTTGGATGGCGGGTATTGCTGCTGAAACCCTAGTTTTTAATAATGCTGAGGGTGGAGGTGATGATAAAAATAAGCTGATAGGAGTCTTGACAATTTTAGGCTTTTCTGAATCAGTTTATCAGCAGAAATTGCGGTTTCATATCCTCCAGGCAAAAACCCTATTGGAAGAAAATTGGTCTAGCTACGAGACTTTAGTTAATGCCATGCGAGAGCGCACTTCGGTAGAAGATTGTCATGCTGAGTTAGGAGTAAGTGGGGAGAAATCAATTAAAAATTAAAAAACTTCTGTCTCCTCTTTCCCAATGCCTACTTTTAAGAAGAAACAACTTTTAAATGTGGAACATGAGATAAATAGTTTGAGGCAATAACCCGATTACGCCCAGCAGTTTTTGCCTGTAGCAAGCATTGATCGGCACGATGCAACAGACTTACTCCTTGATCATCATCCTCAGCTTTCAGAGAGGCTGTACCCAGACTAATGGTGATATTAATTGTCAGTTTATTGCTGAGTGAGAATGGTTTGTCGCTGACTACCCGATTGAGACGACGGGCTACTAATAGTGCCTCCTCATCGGTAGTGTTAGCCAGCAGAATCACAAATTCTTCGCCACCATAGCGAAATGCTGTGTCTTGACAGCGCAGATTGTGTCGCAGACGCTGACATAGTAGCTGCAAAATGCGATCGCCAACTAAATGCCCGTGAGTATCGTTAACTTTCTTGAAATGATCTACATCTAAAATAATCAAACTCAGGGAATTTTTTTGAGTCTTAGCTTTTTTAATTTGCCTGGGTAAGTCCCGTTCTAAAGCACGACGATTATTTAATTCTGTTAACGAGTCAGATAAAGCGATCGCTGATAACATATCATTTGTTTGAATCAAATCTCGGTATTTTTGCGCTTTCCGTAAGCCAACAGTTAATTGAGCAAGTATTAGTCCATGATTGGCACTCAACTCTGCCAAACTATGCTCTGTTTTTTCTTCAATAAGATGCCAAATATAAGCATCGGCTCCTTGCTTTAATGCCGCAGCACTCATCTCCAATTCCCTTTGCCAACCATACTTAGTTCTATCAGTAAGCTGCTGGGAACGATCCTCGAAAAGAATACAGTATATCCAGGATAGTTTTGTCTGGTCTTTCAACCAACTACAAAGTTCTATACTGCCATCCAGGCTAGCCTGCACAAGTATTATATCGGGGGGTGTCATTTGAATCCGCGACACTGCTTGATTGAGATTATCTATAACTTCTACATTAAAAGCAGTCGCACAACGGATCTGATCTGGAAGTGTGGCGATAAAGTTATTTTTTCCAAAGACCAGAATAGAAATATTCATTGCTTTATATTTTGCCCTATTGAAATTTTAAGGAAATTAACTTACTCTTACTGCTTTTCTTGCCTAATACTAAATATGTCGTTTTAAGCAAAGTAATATTTATTTTTATAGGATTTTTAAACGCTGAATCTATATAAGTTTCTAACTTTAATCTCCTATTAAGAGTTTATATTTGCTACTAGACTTTCTGAACTTTTTCCTTCTGCCAACTAATGTCTTCTTTACAGTATGTTTTTAAAACAGTAATAATACTGAATATTGTTCGTACGCATAAAACTATAGTTGTAGTTTTATTAAGTGTTATTTACCTAATGAAATTACCAATATAAATACTTTGTAATAAACGTCACATTAGGCAATTAAATTTCTTTTTAAGTAGAAAAATAAATAAATTATAAAAGCCAAAAGTTTATCATTCTAATGATAAAACTATTTGACATATGACACTTCAGGCTTTTTCTTTAAAAAATCAGCTTTTATTAACTATCAAGCTAGAAGGTGAATTACAAAATAATCTAAATTAAATAGACAGTGAAACTCGCTCCTACTAAGATAAGTAGCTTTCTGACGCTAACAATATCCTATAATTAAAAATTGAACTTAAAGGGTAAAACATTCACAATGTAAGCAAAGTGTCACATGGATGACAATGTGTTAGCAGAATAAAAAACTCAATGTCAAAACCTGCCACTAATGTAGGGAAATCAGTTCGATTCCGCCCGGAGAAAGGACAAAAAGATATAAAAATTTTCTTAGTGTAGCCTAAGATATAAAAATCTAAACTTCTGTCAAAAGCCAGCATCGGATCAATAACCTTCCACAGCGTAATCAGTAGCAAAAATTACTTATTTGATCGACTCTTCAGAAGCTGTGGATTCCACCGTGACAGTTTTACTATTAACATCAACATCCATCTTGGCTTCAAGTTCCATAGGATGGATTCAGTAGTAGTTTTTACACATCCCTTATAAGCAATATTTGATACTTTCACTTTTAGTGCTATTTGTTACCCAAATATAGAAATTTTAAATCATTTCTTAAGAATTAATCTTAAGGATGAAAATGTGATGTCTACGACGGGCTACGGCTACGCACATCCTACAAAGTTAGGTAGTAGTGCAAAAACATCCTAATAACTATATATATGCCAGCGACTGTCGCAATTCGCTGGCAGTAATATGAAACAAAATGCAAGAATATATAAAGCTATTTACGATAAATACACTTACCTAGTGCCGCTACGCCCAAGCCTTAAAGTCTAAAGTTAAAAACACCTATGTCTTCAAATCCCCAGTACCTAAGCGGTAACGAAATTCGCAACATATTTCTCGACTTCTTTGCCCAACGGGAACACCAAATTCTCCCAAGTGCCTCCCTCGTGCCAGAAGACCCAACCGTGCTGCTGACGATCGCGGGGATGCTACCATTTAAGCCGATATTCTTGGGGCAGCGCACACCAGAATTTAAGCGGGCTACGACTTCCCAAAAGTGTATCCGCACCAACGATATCGAAAATGTCGGACGCACCAAACGGCATCACACCTTTTTTGAGATGCTGGGCAATTTCAGCTTTGGTGATTATTTTAAAGAACAAGCGATCGCTTGGGGTTGGGAAATCTCTACACAAGTCTTTGGCTTCTCCCCCCAAAATCTTGTCGTCAGCGTTTTTGAAGATGATGATGAAGCCTTCGGAATTTGGCGCGATCAAATTGGTGTGCCGATAGCGAGAATTAAACGCTTGGGCGAAGACGATAACTTTTGGGTATCTGGCCCGACTGGCCCTTGTGGCCCTTGTTCAGAAATTTATTACGACTTCCACCCAGAACGTGGTGACGAAAATATAGATTTAGAAGACGATTCCCGATTCATCGAGTTTTACAACCTCGTGTTCATGCAATACAACCGGGATGCATCCGGGAATTTAACGCCACTGCAAAATAAGAACATCGACACCGGCATGGGTTTAGAGAGGATGGCGCAAATCCTCCAAAAAGTACCCAATAACTACGAAACTGACCTAATTTTCCCAATTATCCAAACAGCCGCCCAAATTGCTGGCATTGACTACCATAAAAGTGATGAGAAAACCAAAGTTTCTCTAAAAGTGATTGGCGATCACGTTCGTTCTGTTGTACACATGATCGCCGATGAAATTCGCGCTTCCAACGTGGGAAGAGGTTATGTGCTGCGGCGATTAATTCGGCGCGTGGTGCGTCATGGGCGATTAATTGGAATTTCTGGCGAATTTACTACCCAAGTTGCCGAAACTGCGATCGCTCTTTCTGAATCAGCTTACCCCAATGTGCGCCAACGCGAAGCCGCAATTAAAGCTGAACTGCAACGAGAAGAGTCGAATTTTCTCAGAACTTTGGATAGAGGCGAAAAACTGCTAGAAGAAATTATCCAAGAGGTGAAACAGCAAGGGAACACTCAAATTAGCGGTGAAAGCGCATTTACTCTTTATGACACCTACGGATTTCCCCTAGAACTTACTCAAGAAGTTGCCGAAGAAAATAATCTGACAGTCGATGAAGCGGGATTTGATGCCGAAATGCAAAAGCAGGTGGAACGTGCCAAAGCAGCACACGAAACCATCGACTTAACTGTGCAAGGTTCCATCGACAAATTAGCAGAACACATCCAAGTCACCGAGTTTTTAGGCTATACCCAACCGACGGCGACGGCGAAAGTCGAAGCGATTTTGGTTGAAGGCGTTTCCCAAGAGGAAGTAGAAGCAGGAACACAGGTACAAATTATCCTGGACAAAACGCCATTTTATGCTGAATCTGGGGGACAAATCGGCGATCGCGGTTATATCTCTGGTGATGGTATTGTAGTTCAGGTGGAAGACGTGAAGAAAGAATCTGATTTCTTTGTTCACTTTGGACGCATCGAACGCGGGACACTCCGGGTAGGCGATAATGTTACAGCCCAAATTGATCCGGCTTGTCGGCGTCGCGCCCAAGCAAATCATACCGCAACGCACCTGTTGCAAGCGGCTTTGAAAAAAATTGTTGATGATAGCATATCTCAAGCTGGTTCCCTAGTGTCCTTTGACAGGTTGCGCTTTGATTTTAACTGTCCCCGTGCATTAACAGCAGAGGAAGTCCAACAAATTGAAGAACAGGTGAACACTTGGATTGCTGAAGCATATCCTGCAAAAGTGGAAGTATTACCTTTAGCAGAGGCGAAAGCTAGGGGTGCTGTTGCGATGTTCGGCGAAAAATACGGTGATGAAGTGCGCGTGATTGACTTCCCCAACGTATCAATGGAACTATGCGGTGGGACTCATGTGAGTAACACGGCTGAAATTGGCGTATTTAAAATTATTTCTGAAGCTGGTGTGGCTTCAGGGGTGCGGCGGATTGAAGCTGTTTCAGGGCCAGCAATACTGGATTATCTCAACCTTCGGGATAAAGTAGTTAAAGATTTGAGCGATCGCTTTAAAGTTAAACCCGAAGAATTACCAGATAGAATCACAAGTCTGCAAAGCGAACTCAGAACCAGTCAGAAGGAACTAGAAACCTTGAAGGTACAGTTAGCGATCGCAAAATCTGATAGCTTGTTGCAAACAGCCGAAACGGTAGGCGATTCTAAAATCATCGTCGCCCAATTAGAAGATGTTGATCCAGAATCATTAAAAACCGCAGCCGAACGCTTGTTGCAAAAAATCGGTAACGGTGCAGTGGTGCTGGGTTCTGTTCCTGAAGAGGGGAAAGTTAGTATAGTTGCAGCTTTTAGTTCAGAAGTGAACAAAAAAGGTTTGCAAGCTGGTAAATTTGTGGGTGCGATCGCTAAAATCTGCGGTGGAGGTGGCGGTGGAAGACCGAACTTAGCCCAAGCAGGCGGACGGGATGCGAGTAAATTACCAGAAGCGTTGGAACAAGCGGAAAGTGAGTTAAAGTCCGCCTTGGGTTAACACAGAGAGAAGTGTAACGCACCAATTCGAGCGGTGCGTTACGGCTTCGCCTAACACACTCTACATTTTAGGTTATATCAGCCAAATTAAAGAACCCCTCCCTGCCTGCCTCTAAGGTGTACACACAAGTCTGAAATAGCTCCAGTTTTAATTTTTCTCTCGTTGTATGAAATCACCCTGCTTGTAGGGAAGGGGTTGGGGGTTAGGTTTCTATTAAACTCAACTGAAAGCCGTTATAAATTGAGCAATGCCCATTATAAGGTGGAATAGCCGTGAAATGACAGATAAATAAATGCACATCCAATCAAGAGAAATCAACCTGCTCACGCCATCTAGAAAATTACCTCTATACGGCAAGAGAATTTTAGTCACAGCACCGAGAAATTATGCTTATAGGTTATCTGAACAAATCATCAAACAAGGTGGTTTACCTGTTTTCATGCCTACTATCGAAACCTGCTATTTATCAAACTACACTAAGTTAGATACTGCTCTATACCAAATAGGTGAATTTGATTGGATTATCTTCACAAGTAGAAATGGCATCACTGCATTTTTTCACCGGATGAATGATTTAGATATTCCTGTATCTGTGGTACAAAAATGCCAATTATGTGCTTTAGGAAAAGACGCAGAAAGCTTATTATTTTTTTGTGGCAAAGTAGATTTAATTCCTACAGAATCTAGCCCAAGCGGGATTGTAGCTGAATTAGCAAAACTACCGGAAATTGACAACAAAAAAGTGCTGATACCTGCTCTAGAAGTTGTTGGTTTGCCTGAGCCTGATGTTGTACCCAATTTAATTACTGATTTGCAGCAATTAGGCATAGAAGTAACCCGCGTACCCGCATATATTACACAGGGCTTAAACACAAGTATCTACAGTATTGAATTAAACCTGATTCGTCAAGGAAGGATTGATGTAATTGCCTTTAGTAGCACGGCGGAAGTAGAAAGCTTTTTAACAATGGTCAACTCGCAAAACGATTATGAACGCTGTACAATTGCATGTTTTGGCCCTTATACAAGTGCTAATGCGCGAAAGTTGGGTATGAATGTCTCTATAGTGGCTAAGGATTATAGTTCATTTGAGGGATTTGCTGAAGCCATCGCAACATTTTTTTCTCACTGATTTTGATCTGAAGCTTTTGGTATATGTAAACTAGCCCCACTAACCGCTTGAGAATCTGAAACAGTCAACCATAATCAACTCTAGACTAGCAGCACATAAACCCGTAGTATCGAATATGGAGTTTATATGAGTTAGGAATTGTTACATGGCAACTTATAAGGTCACATTACGTACCCCAGACGGCGAACAAGTAATTGACGTTCCTGAAGATGAGTACATTCTAGAGATCGCTAACGAGGAATATGAGCTGGACTTGCCCTATTCCTGTAACGCTGGTTCTTGCTCTACCTGCACCGGTAAACTGATTTCAGGTACAATTGACCAATCAGATCAGAACTTCTTAGACAACGATCAAATGGACGAAGGATGGGTTCTTACTTGCGTTGCCCGTCCCACTTCTGATTGCGTTATCGAAACCCATCAAGAAGAAGCGCTCAATGCTTAACTAAGAAATGTGGATTTAATAAAGAGCAAGTTTTGGAAGGTGCGTTAGAACATTCATCCTAGCGTACCTAAAATCTGAGATGGTGTCGTACTCTCGGCGATAACATACTCTAAAAGATTTAAAATTTTGCACTTTTGTAATAAATCTGTATAGGCTGAGTAATTAACGCTAAAAAGCGCTCTCCTTATGGAGAGCGCTTTTTATTCAGTTTAATAGATAACTAGCAGATATAAAGTTGAAATTAGCCAGATGATGCTAGATTAACTTTGACAACTTTATTCTTTTCTTGTTCAGCTTTGGGTAGCGTCAGGTTCAAGATGCCATCTTTATAATCTGCCGTAACATTGGTATTTTGAATTCGAGCAGATAAAGGAATTATACGTTGGAATTTACCGTAGTGGAATTCGGTTTTGATCAGACCTTTATCTTCAGATTTTGCTTCAGATTTTCGCTCACCACTCAGGTATACAGTATTTTCTGTAACTTGTAAATCTAGGTCTTTAGCTTCAATTCCCGGAAGTTCTACTTTCAGATGAATTGCATCTTCAGTTTCTTTTAACTCAGCAGCAGGAACTCTGGATAAACCTCTATCCAAAAATGCAGGTGACAAAGTATCTTCATCAAATAAGCGATTGATTTGACGTTGTATGGCGTTAAATTCTTGCCACGGATTCAAACGCAAACGTACTAATGTCATATCTCTACCTCGTATAACCACTATTTTTTCTCTCCAATCACTGGAGATTTGATTCCTTGCTTTGTTCTCATAGTATTTAAAAATAAAAGTGGGTTAAATTCGGTTTTTCTCACCTAACTGATGATAATTGCCGAACCAGAAATCCCTTTACTATAAATGTACGGTAACCTAAACTATTGAGGTTCGGTAAATTCGGCAAAAGCAGACTTGAATATAACAATTTTATTTGAAATATCGGTACAAGCATCACTCGCGCCCCTGCTCTTAAAGCTTGCAACGCGTAGCGTACAAGTTTTTAGGAGGTTCACGCGAATAATGATAATAATCCGACTTATTGTACTTTTTGATTTTTACAGAGATAAGATAATGAGAGATTCCTCACAAACTGCTGATAACAAATATGTCAACAAGTTGGATTTACCTTATCGCCGCAATCCTGTTTGAAGTTTCAGGCACAACTTGCATGAAGTTATCACAAGGATTTACTAAAATAGTCCCTTCCATATTCATAGCTGTCTTTTATGTACTTTGTTTTACTTTTTTGACCCTTGCTCTCAAGAAACTTGAAGTGAGCGTGGCTTATTCTGTCTGGGCTGGATTGGGAACTGTCTTAATTGCTATTATTGGTATTATCTGGTTTCGTGAATCTGCCACATTAATGAAGCTCATTTCTATAGCCTTAATAATCATGGGAGTCATTGGCATAAATGCAAGCCAATAAATGAAATATGTATGAATCCAGAAAAGTATTTTGGGATTCTAAAATAAAAGCGTAGATACGCAACAGCTTGTTGTTATATAGCGGTTCTCATTTGAGTGAGGTACAACAACCCCACTCCCAACCCCTCCCCGCAAGTGAGGAGTTTGGACATGATATTAGACATCGCCTCGAATAAAAAATACCTCGTCTATGTTAAAATAGAACAGGTAAATAAACCAAAACTGATCATTCTGCTTGTTGCTGTTGTAGTGAATGCACCAGCAATTTTTATTTTTCTGTGAACAAAGCACAATCAGCAGACTTATCTAAATGCTCTTAAAAGTATAGTTAACCTGGGTAAATATAGCTACAAATACTTGACTTTTAATACTTTAGCAAAGACTATCAAAGTTATACAGCTAAATTAGCAAGTTTTTTATACACTATAAGCGTAAAAAACATTAGTTAATAGTATCAACTTCAGCCAAAATTATTTTGATTTTAACCCAACTTTATTAGTTTAAAATTTATTAAACCCAGCAGAACGACGATAAAGTAACCAGATAAATAGCGGTGAACCTAACAACGCAGTGACGGAACCTACCGGTAATTCTACTGCTCCTAGTCTAGATAGTAAATCTGCAAAAGTAAGCAACCATGCACCTGCAAGGGCGGAAAGTGGCAAAACAAAGCGATGATCTGTACCAACGATGAGGCGGACACCGTGAGGGACAACAAGACCAACAAATCCAATCAAGCCACTGATGCTGACTGCACCTGCGGCTAATAAAGTGGCTACACCACCAATTAATAGGCGCGATCGCGTCAACGAAACCCCTAAACCCACAGCCAAATCATCGCCCAAAGCTAGCACATTTACCGATCGCGCCAGCAAGCATCCCCCTAGCAATGCAACGATGATGTAAGGGCCAGCCGTCGAAATTTCTTGCCAACCCCGTCCGTTAAGGCTACCAACTAACCAACTGAGCGCAATTTGAATTTGACCATCTTCAGCTAAAAGCAACAATGTACTTTGTACAGCACCTAATAAAGAACTCACCGCCACTCCGCCTAAAATCAACCGCTCAACTGAAATTCCTGATCCCGCACGACCGAGCAAAATAACGATCGCTGAAGTTAAAATAGCTCCCATCCACGCTGCTAAAGGAATTGCGATCGGAAATATTTGCCACACAATCATCAGAATCACAATTAATCCCGCACCCGCAGAAATGCCAAGAATAAATGGATCAGCAAGACTATTGCGTAACATTCCTTGTAGTAATGCTCCTGACATCCCCAAAGCTGCGCCGACAATGAGAGCAGCCGTAATGCGCGGGAGACGCAAATCCCAGAGAATTGTCTGTTTAACCGGATCGCCTTCGCGGAGTATGGCTTGCCAAAATTCCGACATACTTAAAGGTACTGCTCCTTGAGAAAGCGATAGCGCTAACGTTATCACCAGTGCTGCACTCAGGAGTAAAGCAGCCCAAAGTACGCGGTGTTCAGTAAAAATTGTCTGAAATGGTCTACTCAAATTCCGGTTTAGTATTTTCATTAACTATAGTCCGTCCCAAACAAAGCTGCATTTACCTTAAACAGCAATTCATCTCAACACTGACCCTACGAGTTCAGTATTGAGATGAATTGGGCGTGAGGACTTTGAGAGATTTTGCCCCCCTTTTAAGGGAATCTAAGATTTTGAAAACACGCCCTAGTACTGCAAGGCAAAAGTCAAAAGTCAAAAGTCAATACAGTGTAGGCGTTTCGTTGATTTGGAATGGTGAGGCAGTCCGGTCTTGGGGGTTCCCCCCATGAGGAACTGCCGAACCCGAAGGGGCTGTTTATTTCCGTCGCGCTGTATTAAACCTGTAATACCTTAAACCACTTATTTAAAACTGTGCTGATGGTTTTCTTTATCTGATGATTACGGCTCCACTTTTGGAATGCCATTTCATACTCTTCGCCTTTGATTTGAAAAGTATTCCAGGCATCCAGCCCTACAGGCAATCCGCAGAATAGTAAAATGTAGAGTGACCAAGAAATTCCGCCACCAGTGATTAAATTTAGCAGTATAAAGAAGCCATTGAAAACTGCATAATTCCCTAGACGCTTTTGAAATCTTCTAATGCGGTAAGCGTCAAAAGCTTTTCGCTGTTGGACTTGACCTTGTTGTAATAGCCAATCGCGCTCTGCTAACTTTAAAGAATCAGGTGAAATTTCTAACTCAGCAGCAATTTCTAATATCTGCTCATAAGAAAATTCTGTGTCTTTGTCGTTAGCTTGACGAGCGATCGCTAATTGCAGAATTTGCTGGACATCTTCTTGGCTATAAGAACGGAGGCTCTTGGGTTCAAATGCCGTCATAATTCTTTCTCTTATATTAGTTTTAATAGAAACTCGCTGCCCGATAAATTTTAAGCAGCTACGCTAGTACTATTTCCATTATCCCTCTTAACATTAGCAAATCTAGATGCTGTTCTGCATTTAATGTATTGGATTTTTAACTTTGAGTAAAACAGTTCATTAATACCAGTTTTCTAAACTCAGCCCGGTAAATATTTTCTCCCACTTCCATAATGATTGCCGTGAGAGTTGCCGTGCTGAGGGTAATCGTACCGGGAAAGTGCCAGTGTTCGTTAGATTTGCCATAATAAAGATTAGGTAAAGCATAGGCAGGAATTCTGGTATCCAGCTTTTCCTAGCACCCCCATACTGATCGCAGCATCTACAATCAATGGCAGATGAGGGCCATGTTGTTCAATTGCCCCTACTGGCTGGATGATCACCACATTTTCTTTATCTGGCATTGGCTGGATATCAGTCCAGGTAAGGTAAGGAAAAAACCGTTTTCGTGGAATGAAACTGTGCATATTACTTAAATTGTGCCATTCATATCTTAGCGGTATTGGACATTAGTCATTAGTAATTAACGCCGTGTGCGACTTTATCTCAAACCTAACCCCCAACCCCTCCCCTACTAGCGTTGGGGAGCAAGAATCAAAGCCTCTCTCCGTTTCGGAGAGAGGTTTGGAGAGGGGTTCCAAGAATAAGTTGCACATCGCGTTAATTAGTCATTAGTTATTTTTCGTCGCCTCCCCACTCCCCACCAAGTATAAAGACTCTCGAAATATCCGAATATGATCAGATGTAGCAGAGCATAATAACGAAGTAACAAGCACTAACTAAACAGTAAAAAGGATGTAAATTCAATGGTTGAAGAAAATGGATCGGTTCGTACCCTATCGGTTGATATTGGCGGTAGTGGCGTTAAAGCTATGGTTTTGGATATTACAGGCAATCCTGTAACGGAAAGGGCGCGTTTAGATACGCCCCAACCTGCAACACCAGAGGTTGTAATTAATGCAATTGTTGTGTTGGCTGCGGCTCAAGGTGAATTTCATCGCGTTTCAGTCGGTTTTCCCGGCGTGGTGCGGTGTGGAGTCACGGAAACAGCGGTAAACCTACATCCAGATTGGATCGGATTTGATTTAGAAACAGCATTATTAAAACACTTAAACAAGCCAGTACGGGTGATTAATGATGCAGATATGCAAGGGTTTGGTGCGATCGCAGGTAAAGGTGTCGAATTGGTGATTACTCTGGGAACAGGGTTTGGTTCAGCTTTATTTGTGGATGGGAAGCTAGTACCGAATATGGAAATGGGGCATCACCCGTTTCGCAAAGGAGAGACTTTCGAGCAGCAGTTAGGGCGTGCAGAGTTAGAAAAAATTGGTGAGAAAAGATGGAATAGGCGTTTAGAAAAGGCGATCGCATCTTTGCAACATCTATTCAATTATGATTACCTTTACATTGGCGGCGGTGAAGCCGTGAAAGTCAATTTCGAGCTACCGTTAAATGTAAAGCTCATCCCTAATATCACTGGTTTATTAGGCGGTATTGCTTTGTGGCGAGATGAAAAAAGATAAAAAGTTCTTCAGCATTCACAACTGAGCGGTACTAAAAGATGTCTAAAGGTGTCCTCTGACGCTCTCTACTAAACGCTCTGCCTAGCCTAGCTTGCTTCCCCGGTACGAATACTCGCTATCAGCGTTGCGCTTTTTATTAAGGTGCTTCTTTCTTAATATTTATATGTAGTATAAAAACTAACATAAGTTAGACAAAAGAATTGCACAGACATTATATTCAGTGGGTCTGTGTAATTTTGTCATGCATTACTCTAAACTCTAGACTGTGCAACAATGTTCTATAGTTTCATTTTATTGAGTTTGAAATATACGCTTTCCAAAAAGACGACGAAGGTTTATAACCCCTATGAAGGAAGAAAAATTATTTGGAATTAAGAGTTTATCATTATTGCTAAATGTTGTATTGATCAATACTTAGAAAACTGACTCTATGAATCCAGTAGTATTTTTACTGCCATTCTAAACATGAGAAAATCAGCATATCAAGCGCGATCTAAAGATAAATAGGCAAAATTGCTTGATGACATTCCCATATGATCATATAGTATGTTATTGTCTAAACCGTTGATTTAGATACCATATCTTACAAGTTCATGGCTTGATTAAAGATAAAGAAAGCACAAAACTAATAATAGTAGTCTGATTATATGGAATAGGAGGTGAGCAAATATGATTATGAAAATATTCTCTGAAAAAATTATTAGATGACTTTTTTATTTGGTCAGTATGTACTATCCCGAACAGCAGCAATGTTGTTGGTTAAAAGAAATATTGGTTGAAATAAAATGAACTACAATGACTGAAATTGGCCTGATGATGACGGGCGTGCTAGCAATAAGACAAGCATCTGGGGCCAATTTGCCACAGCAGCAATTAGTTCAGGTGGAAAATGACGTAAAACAGTCAAAACAGAGTCAGTTAGAAATAACTGCTCAAGTCACACCACCTGAATTCATGCAGACAGATGGGATTTCTCAGGCTTCTTCCTCAGCGATCGCACCAGAGAAACAACATATACTTAAGAAAATCAGCAAAAAGAATCCGGGACTAGCTTCTTCTAATTTAGGTGAGTCTAATAAGTATTCTCAGTCTGGAGGTCAAGTCCGTACAAAAGCAAAGGCTACAGGACGGTTTCAGAAGTTCAGTAGCCAACCGATGCCGACTCTTTATTTCGGTAGCTCTGGTCTTGCTGTCAGAGTCTTACAACGGCTGTTAGTGTCTAGCGGTTATGCCGTTAGAGTGGATGGGATTTATGGCGCACTGACAGAAACTGCTGTCAAAGCCTTTCAAAATCAACAGGATTTAGCAACGGATGGAATAGTTGGTCAACGAACTTGGCGGGCGTTGACAATTTAGTTAGGAGTTGGGAGTTAAAAGTTAGGAAAATTTTTATTTTTATAATTCCTAACTCCTAACTCCTCACTCCTAACTTATTATCGGTACTTGTGCTGCTCTAATAGTTCTTGCGCTCTTGGCTTGTAAAGTAAATAGAACAAAGCCTCAATATAACGCAACAAATCTTCCCGATTCTCCTTCGAGGTAAAGTTCCAGAAGCCATAAATCCGAGCTAATGATAATAGCTTGCTAGTGTGAATTTTCCAAGTATAGGTGCTGTAAACTCGGTCAATTGCTCGCTTAGAAATTTCACCCCAGTAGTTAGGATTTTGTTCGCATTTAGTGATGAACTCCACAATTTTCGTGGCTGTCTCGTCTAAATTTGTCGGGTTAATCAAAAACCCATTAACCTTATCTTGAATAATCTCCAGTGGGCCACCAAACTGTGTGGCAAAAGTCGGTAATCCTGAAACCATCGACTCTAAAATTGTCAACCCAAAAGCTTCAAATAAAGCTGGTTGTACAAAAATTCCTTGATGATCGGCAATAACTCGGTAAATTTCACCAGAATCAGTTTTAGTCAGGCGCACACCCAGCCAACGAATCTTCCCGTGGAGATTGTACTCGTCAATGATTTGGTAGAGTTTAATAATTTCGTCACGTTCTTCGTTATCGCCTGATTCCTCAACGCGCAATTTACCCGCTACCAAAATTAAGTTGCAATGCTCCTGTAATTCTTTACTTTGACCATAACATTCAGCTAAACCTGTGAGGTTTTTGATGCGGTCAAGACGCGCCATTGAGAAGAGAGGACGCTTGTTAGGATCGTCAAGTTTGCCAAAGATTTGCGCGGGATCTTCTAGAGTAAAGAGTATTTCTGCAAGGCGCTGGCGATCGCTTTCTACCCGGTCTTTAGTTCGGGTGTAGGGGAAGTAATTATTTTCGTTTACTCCAGGGGGTACGACATTAAATTTGGGACTAAATAGTTCAATCCCATTGGTCACATGGTATAACTCCGGCATGGTGAAGCACTTATAAGACTCGTACTGTCCTACACTATCGGGCGTTCCCACAATTTCTTGGTAGGTGCTGCTAATAACAAAATTGGCAGCATTCATCGCCAGCAAATCAGCAGTGAATTGCAAAGAAAAATGATATTTATCCTCTAATTCTTGCCAGTAGAGATTACTGAACAAGTATTTAGATTTTTCCAAAGCATGGGCAACATTGCACTGAGTAACTTTCAGACGCCGCGCCAGTAAGAATGCAACTAAGTTGCCATCAGTATAGTTTCCAACTATTAAGTCAGGTGTACCTTGAAATTCTGCCCGTAGTTCTTTTTCTGAATCAATGGCGAAAGTTTCTAGATAAGGCCAAAACTCAAACCGGGAAATCCAGTTTTGAGTCATGTTAGGATTAAATTCCCGTAAAGGCACTCGCAAAATCCAGGCATTTTCGGTACCGTGGACTTTTTCTAGCCGTTGATTACAAAGAGTGCCATCACTATTGGGAATCAAGCGGGTGAGAATAATCACCTTTGGTTGGACATTCAATCCTTCTAAACCCGCAAGCATGACATCTTCTTGTAGCTGCTTCTCTAGGCTCTTTGCCTGGTCAAGGACATAAACCACCTGACCGCCAGTATCGGGACGCCCCAACACTCCCTCTTGCCCAAACCAACCGTGAGCTGACACCAAAACGATTCTAAAAATCATCGGGACACGAGAAATGAAGGCTTCTAGGGTCTGGGGATCGGCAGAATCAATCAATTCATCGAGAATATTTAAAGTTTCCCGGACTCGCGCTGCGGTGTTACCCCAACCTGGTTCAAAACCCATTGTCTGCAATTGGAACCGGAATTGCTCGTAGGGTTCATCTTCGGGGCGATTGTTAACAAAATCGATAGCTTTCTTAACTTGCTCGGAAAGTTGCTGCTGTGATTGAATGCGATCGTTAATCAGCAGTTGGACACCGTTGTAGTGGTGCAGACGCAAGAAATTCAATAAGCTATCCAGCAATTGTTTGGAGTCTTGAAATATTTTGCTGGATAGATAGCGGTTAAGAAATTCTACCCCTTTACCAATATTTTTGGGGTCGCGGATGACTGGAGTGTAGTCATAAAATGGCCCGAAATCCAATTCTAGCAGATCGCCTTCGTTAGGATGAAATTTGTTCACCAAGCGATCGCGCAGATCCAGCAAATCCTGCACCGTCATCGGTTCAATGCTCAAGTCTGATGTCAACCAATAAACTTCTTGGCTGGCAATCTTAGAACGGATGATAAAACAGAAGTTTGATTCCTCCTGAATAATTTCCTGAGTATAGTAAATGAGTTTACCTAACTCAGAGGAAGTGTAAAATTCCTCAGGTTTCTGCGACTTGGAGCAATACTCACCATATACATTGAGTATGTCGTTCCGCAGCAAGTACTTCTTTTCTTGTTGGCGTAATTCACTTAGAAAGGAACGCAAGTCACTTTTTTCTTCACTATCTAAGACTGCTTGAAGCAATTCAGACATGGCAACTCCACTAAATGACGATGTTTGCATTGTTGACTTTTAAGGCGAGACAAATCAGCCTCTACCTTTTGTTAGACTATATATAAACACGAAATCACACAGATAAATTGTATTTATCTGTGTACCTACAAATATTAACTTTTCAGCAGGCACTTAAATCGTGTTCTTCTTTACTTAAAGTATCTATGACTCAGTATTTTTGACTCTAACTAAAGTAATACAATTTTTATTTCTTTTGATAGATGTTAGTAAATAATTGCATGATTATGTTTAGGGCACAACATTGCACGCCCTCAACTGCTTGAGCTAATTTTTACTATATCATTTATTTGGGTGTATCTGATTATCAGCACACCGATTAATGTCAAAATTTACTTGTCAAGCTCGGTAAGACTTGTAAATCAATACTTTTGTTAATTCTTTCAGAGGGCTAATATTCATTTTAATAGTGAGTGTAAATGATTTATTCGGCAACTTTTATCATTGCTGATATTTTAGTAATTTGGGTAGCAAGTAATGATTTTACTATTATGTATTTGCCAGATTTTGATACAAAAATTAATAGCTTTGCTTTAAGCAAAACTATTAAGCTAAAGTTCAATGAATTAAAATCAATTTTTGTTCAAAGATATACTACTCTTTATTCGCCCTAGTTATAATTTAAGCAAAAGTTGTTTAAGTGGGGTCGATTTATATGCCTACCGATACACATAAATCAATAGCTTCCGACCACAGTATTGGCAACATTCTGATTATATCTATGCTTGCCTTTTGTGGGCTGACTTTTATAATTCTTCTAGGCATTTTCTGACAATTAAATGTGTGTACAAAAACTTCTGAGGCTAAGATTCCCGGCTTCTTGGATAAGTTGGGAATCTTAATTGGATAGATTGCAATGGCTGGAAAAGCGATTGAATTTAGTAACAGATCGAGGATTTTCCTTCAGCAGTGCAATACAAATATTGGTATCTAGTAGATAGATTAGCCGTTATCCTAATTCTCAAGTGAGTCTATAGTTCTGCCTCGGATAAGTATGGCGCTTTGCCTCCTCAATTTGCGGCAGAGCCGTTTTCTCGTTTCTAGCCAAAGTTTGGAAACAAGAAAGCCGAAACCCTGGCTTTTAGGTAGAGGCAATACCCTGCGGGTACTCCGTTGGAGAACTCGTAGGGTAGTCGCTTAGTTTGCTTCTCCGTAGGAGTACAGGTCTATATGAATTGCCTTTACAAGGTGTAATTTTGCGTAAGTCCTAATCTTGTAGAGAAGTGGACATCATACATTTAATTTTATTGAGTAAGTAGATTAGCTTATATACATAAAGTTAGTTTATAAGCTAATCTGATGAGTTAAAGTGGGTTTGCGATTTTTCCAAGTCCATGAACTCGTAGATAGCAGATCCTTGCTAAAGTAATGGTTATGAATCTTCAGAACCACAACCCATCTTCATATAGGAACTTACTGGATGACTATTAAATTATGTAGGGCGAACGATGGGAATTGAACCCACGAATGGTGGTACCACAAACCACTGCCTTAACCACTTGGCTACGCTCGCCATTCAACAATTTGAATTATAGCAATAATTTGGCAAGCGATCAAGAGTTTTTCTTTAAGGAACGGACTTAGTTGATTTAGAGTCTGTGGAATCTAACAATTACAATGTATATTACTTGGCAAACATGAAACCCTTAACGATCATTGCATATACTGGAGCAGCAGTAGGACTTGCCGCCTTGGGTGTGACAATGGCCAAGACTAATCCCAGTCAGGTTGAGTATGAAGAATATGCAGTGCAACGGCTTACAGAATACTTAAAAACCGATGTATGCAAAAAAACTACCAATTTTATAGAAAATTTAATCCGTTTTAATTGTGAGAAGTTGGTTGACTCAGCTAACCCGCAAATCCAAGAAATTATTGCTAGGACTACAGAAAGACAAAATTATATTATTTTTAGCATTTACCGTACAGATTTAAAAATAAGCTCTTGGATACCTTCTTACAAATTTGAAACCGTGGGAGCTTTTGATCAATTTTATACTTACACTGCCGAAAAAGAGTAAGGAGCAGGGGGAGATGAGGGAGCAGGGGGAGCAGAAGCTGATAGTCAATTTAATTTTTGGAGTTTCCGATAAAAGTGATTAGAAATACTTGTATTTAGTAATTGATAATAGTTTCAATGATCACCAAAGTACCTATTACTACTAGCTTAATATTAATTAAGAAGGCAGAAGGCAGAAGGCAGGAGGCTCAGTTGGAATCCCCCATAAATAAATTTAGGGGATTTAATAAGGACATATTTTTCCTTGCGCTGCGCGTCTCAGAAAAAATATTTTTATTTTTTTTCATAAATAAATTTAGGGGCTTTAAACCCTTGATTGCTGAGGGCAAGAATTGTATTTTCTTCCTTCTGCCTTGTCTACGACACGCTGCGCGATCTGCCTCCTGCCCTCTGCCTTTCTTCGGTAAGATATGAGAATTAGTCACTGAGAGTTCAAGCTTTGCCGATGTCATCTACGTATCTGCTAGTATCTCACGGAAGTCGCGATCGCCGCCCAGAAATTGCTATGCAGCAACTAGCAAAGCTGGTATGTAACAAATTGCCGAAAACCCACAACGCATTAAATAGCGAACATCTGGTTGGCATAGCTGCTTTGGAAATGAGTCCTCAGCCTTTACACGAGCAGATTCAAGAATTTGCTAAGAGCGCTTTTGGTGATTGCAAACCATCTCAAAACCAGAATCGCCTGAAAATTGTACCGCTATTTCTGGTACCGGGAGTACATGTCATGACAGATATTCCAGCCGAAGTAGCACTAGCACAACAGGCTATTGGTCAAGATATCATGATTGAGGTGCAACCATATTTAGGCTCTCACCCTAATTTAGAGAAATTGTTGGCAAAGCAAACTGCTGCTATAAAAGCAGAAGCATGGATTCTCTTAGCACATGGTAGCCGTCGCCCTGGTTCTAAAGAAACTGTGGAAGCAATAGCGGCGAGTTTGTCAGCAGTGGCTGCTTATTGGGCTGGGCCTCCTAGTTTAGAATCACGGGTGACAGAGTTGGTAGCTGCTGGTTATAAAGAAATTGCAATTTTGCCATACTTTTTATTTACTGGTGGAATAACCGATGCGATCGCGGCCTCAATAGAGGAGCTAAAATTACAATTTTCTGCGGTGAATTTCCAATTGGCACAGCCACTGGGAGCAAGTGCAGAATTAGCCGAGCTAATTTGCGATTTAACAGATAGATGAACCGCACAGAAAAACAGGAGAACAAGTATTTGGGAAAAGTTTATTTAGTAGGTGCGGGGCCAGGAGATCCGGGACTAATTACCCTGAAGGCGAAAGGTTTGTTGGAATGTGCAGATGTAGTTATCTATGATGCTTTGGTGAGTCCGGCAATTCTGGCAATGATTAATCCCCAAGCCGAGCAAATTAATGCTGGTAAGCGGAGGGGGAAACATTCGCTGTTCCAAGAAGAAACAACTCAATTACTGATTGAGAAAGCGCAGGATCATGCAATTGTGGTGCGGTTGAAGGGTGGTGATCCTTTTATTTTTGGTCGCGGTGGCGAAGAGATGGAAGAGTTAGTCGACGCTGGAATATCAACGGAAGTTGTGCCCGGCATTACATCTGGGATTGCAGCAGCAGCTTATGCAGGTATTCCATTGACTCATCGGCTATATAGTTCTTCCGTGACATTTGTTACTGGTCACGAGGCCGCGGGTAAGTATAGACCGAAAGTGGATTGGAATGCGATCGCTCACGGTTCCGAAACCATTGTAATTTATATGGGAATTCACAATCTGCCTTATATTGTGGAACAGTTAAGTGCAGCTGGGTTGAATATAGAAACGCCCATTGCTTTGGTGCGCTGGGGTACGCGTCCAGAACAAGAAGAATTGATTGGTACTTTAGAGACAATTGTAGAGCAGGTAGAGCAGACTGGATTTGGTGCGCCTGCGATCGCAGTCATTGGACAAGTAGTAAATATGCACAATATTTTATCTGGTTGTCGTCCAGTTTAATGGTTGCCACAAAATGAAATCCAGTGTCTTTAAATTTCTCTAATCCAAAATGCCAATCCTCCTCCACGACCGCGAGCTGCAATGAAATCTTCCGTCACCAAAAAGAAGGCAAAGAAAGGTAGTTTAGCTATGGGCTGATCGTAGAAATCTTCTGTTTGAACTTTACCAGAACGCATTGGTCTGTTGTAAATAACACGACCAAACAAACTAATAAGCATCTGGTTAAAGTCAAACGCCAATAAATTTTTCTTACTAAAATATTGCACTGGCCCCGTGAGGTTCAACAACACTGGGCCCAATTCAACCTGATTACAAATTCCGCCCCTATCTGAATCCTGCTCTAAAGTGGCATTAAAGGAAACATGGATTTTTATAAACTTGGGTACATATAAACCCTTGCCTAATACAATTCCCCCACGCTCTCTGACTTTCTTAGTGCCAGTGGCAAAGCAAAGTTGCCATTTACCCAAAAGAGACTCAAAAGGATCAGTTGACCGTTGCTGCTTGGCAGATTTTTCTGCTTTTAGCAACGCATCTACTAGTATTTCAGGACTAGGAACTGTACCTTTGTGTCCTCGATACGCAGCCGCAGCCTGGGATAGCACGGTAACAGAGTCAAATGTCGCTTTAGATATCAAATCAACGGTCATAATTTAACTTATTTGCTTTTCTGATAGATTGTACCGTTATGGGGAGTAGCGAGTGGAGAGTCGGGAAGAGGTATTTTCATGGTTGGTTGTCAGATTTTTTCGGGATAAAGCCTCTTCCATAAAGTAGACTGATCCTCTATCCGTAGGTGTAGCTGGCTTTTGAGTAGTATTACGGTAATACTACCTCTCCTGCGAAAGCTCTTGTTAATGACCAAATTCTGTGACAATGGTTAACAATCTGACAATTTATGCAATGTGGAAAGTTAACGCAAAACCTAACCCTCTAGCTTTTGTAGGTAATGGCGAGAATTAACAGCTTCTCAAGAGCAGCAGAGAGGAATAGAAGTGAGGTTTTCCAAATTCCGTGAAAAGTCAGGGTTAACAATAAGCCGGAATACTGAATCTAAGGTACTCATGAGCCAGAGTTCTCAAAACAGCCCTTTGCCACGCAAACCCGTTCAATCATATTTCCATTGGTTATACGCTTTTTGGAAATTCTCTCGTCCTCACACAATTATTGGTACAAGTCTGAGTGTGTTGAGTTTGTATTTAATTGCTATTGCCATTAGCAATAATACTGATTCTTTATTCCCTACTCCCTATTCCCTATTCCCTCTCTTAGGCGCATGGATTGCTTGTCTGTGCGGCAATGTCTACATTGTGGGGCTGAATCAATTAGAAGATGTTGATATTGACAAGATTAATAAGCCTCATTTACCGTTGGCATCAGGTGAGTTTTCCCGAAAAACGGGACAATTAATTGTTGCTTTTACTGGGATTTTGGCGCTAGTTGTGGCGTGGCTAACTGGACCATTCTTATTTGGTATGGTAGGAATTAGTTTGGCTATTGGTACTGCTTATTCTTTACCGCCAATTCGCTTAAAACAGTTCCCATTTTGGGCAGCGCTGTGTATTTTTTCGGTGCGCGGCACGATTGTTAATTTAGGATTGTATTTACACTATAGTTGGGCGCTGAAACAAAGCCAAACAATTCCGCCTCTAGTGTGGGTGCTGACGTTATTTATTTTGGTATTTACCTTTGCGATCGCTATATTTAAAGATGTACCAGATATAGAAGGCGATCGCCTTTATAATATCTCTACTTTCACTATCAAACTCGGTTCGCAAGCTGTGTTTAATCTAGCTCTTTGGGTGATAACTGCCTGCTATTTGGGGATAATTCTGGTTGGGGTGCTACGCATCGCCTCAGTTAACCCTATATTTCTGGTAATTGCTCATTTAGCGCTGCTAGTTTGGATGTGGTTGCGGAGTTTGACAGTAGATTTACAAGATAAAACTGCGATCGCCCAATTTTACCAATTTATCTGGAAACTATTTTTTATCGAATATCTGATTTTTCCTATCGCCTGCCTTTTGGCTTAGACAATGCTAGAAAATCCCACTAGTTCTATTATCCCTGCTCTTGTAGTTGTTCTCAGTCTGTCAATTCTTGGCTATTTTGCTTGGAAAACTTTGATTACCTCAAACCTGTTTCAAAAGGGAATCAATCTTGCTCAAGCAAAAGATTACCAAGGTGCAGAAGCAGCCTTTCGGAAAGTGATTTCCATCAATTCTACTAATGATGTGGTGCGCTTGTTTTTGGGAGATGTTTTAAACCAGCAAGGCCAAGTAGAGGAAGCAACAGAATTATACCAAGAAGTGATTCGTCGCAGCCCAAAAAATCCTGATGCTTACTTGCGTCTGGCAAATCTTCTCATGCAACAAGAGCGAGAAGAAGAAGCTAGAACTAACCTGATACAAGCTAAAGATTTATTGCAAAAACAACGCCAACCTGAAAAAGCTAAAAAAATCACTCAATTGTTAGATAAAATGAGTGATAAGTTAAGCCAATCTTAAGTTAAGCCAGAATTGCGGAGATTAAGTTTTCCGTAAATTCTCTTGATTTTTCCATTTCCTTGATGATTGCGAGAATGGTTTTTGTTTTGGAATTTCCCAGTATCTGCCGTAACTAGGTCCCCAGTTTTCGCAAGTTTTATCACTTTATTTATAGCCCTTAGAATTCCAATCTTATGAGCTATAAGCTTCATAGCCACAATTAATTGATTTAGGGTTTACAGAAGGAATTTTGAGGATTTTAAAATATTGTCTTTTTACAAAAAATTTATACGAACAGTTCTTTTTTGTTTGTAAAGATATATTGATATATTATAGTCTCCTTAACCAGTATAATAACTAGACCACTGCATCAGTAATATTTTAGGATTAAAATAATATAGAGATTATCATTTGAATGTTTACTTGATAAGCTAATACAGCCGTGCCTGCAACGAGGATATATGCTCATCTGTGTTTAATTGTTTTTTCTGTACCGTTATCTGTGCAGTTTAACAGCCAATCCGCTTTCGGTTAGCTTTTAATATCGATGTGGAAACAACTTGGCTAATTAAAAAAATAAATTTAGTAGTAGATTTTATAGATTCAAAAAAATCAAGTGTTTATGTCAGACATAATATCACAATTGTGGACTATTTTTTTTACATCAGGATCATTTATTCCACATGGACACTGTTATCTATGGCAAACGAATTTAGTTTGGTTACATATATTATCTGACGCGTTCATTGCACTAGCTTATTACTCAATTCCAGCTACACTATATTACTTTGTCCGTAAGCGGCAGGATTTACCGTTTGATTGGATTTTTCTGCTATTTAGTGCATTTATTGTAGCTTGCGGCACTACTCATTTAATAGAGATTTGGACACTTTGGTATCCAACTTATTGGGTATCAGGGTTTGTTAAAGCAGTAACTGCCCTAATATCTGTAATTACAGCATTACAACTTATACCTCTAGTTCCACAAGCACTAGCACTTCCTAGTCCTGCTCAACTAGAACAAGCCAATCAAGAGCTTCAAACACAAATAGCCGAACGCTTACGGGTAGAGAAAGAACTGCGAAAATACCAGAATCATCTAGAAGAAATGGTTGCTGTTCGCACCAACGAACTTACCAAAACTAACGAGCAATTACAACAAGAAATTTTTGAACGCCAACGCATCTTAGAAATTCTCCGACAAAGTGAAGAACGCTACCGTTACCTAGCTGAGGCAATTCCTCAACTTGTATGGACAACTAATGCTAACGGTGAATGTGATTTTTTTAATCAAAATTGGTGCGAATACACTGGGCTAACATTAGAGCAGTCCTTGGGTTCTGGTTGGTTGGCTGCATTGCATCCAGATGATATCAAAAATGCTAATGAAGTATGGTCTAATGCTGTAAAAGATAGCACTATATATAACAATGAATATCGCTTTAAACGGGCTTCTGATGGCTCCTATCGCTGGCAGTTAGCGCGAGGTTTACCCCTCAAAGATGAGCAAGGTATTGTAGTTAAGTGGTTTGGAACATGTACAGATATCCAGGAACAAAAACAAATACTTGAAGAACGGGCGCACCTACTGGAATTAGAACAAGTTGCACGAGCGAAAGCAGAAACAGCCAATCGAATTAAAGATGAATTTCTCGCCGTCCTTTCTCACGAACTACGCACTCCACTAAACGCAATTCTCGGCTGGTCAAAGTTGTTGCAAGCCGGCAGGTTAGACCAAGCAAAGACATCTGAAGCACTAGCCACAATCGAGCGCAATGCCAACTTACAGGTTCAACTCATCGAAGACTTGCTGGATATCTCTAGAATTTTACAGGGCAAACTGACGCTGAATATTACAAAGATTAACCTAGAGTCTACGGTATTATCTGCACTACAGACAATGCATTTAACAGCAGAAGCAAAGTCAATTGAGGTAAGTACAATATTTGAACCTCATGTAGGACAAATCAGGGGCGACTCTACTCGTTTGCAACAAGTCGTCTGGAATCTCCTTTCTAACGCTGTCAAATTTACACCCAGAGGGGGAAAGGTAGAAGTGCGACTAGAGCAAGCTGATGGTTATGCTCAAATCATAGTTAGCGATACAGGTAAGGGAATTAGCGCTGAGTTTTTACCATTCGTATTTGATTACTTTCGCCAAGCAGATAGCACCTCTACTAGAAATTTTGGTGGATTAGGGCTAGGATTGGCAATTGTGCGTAATATCATCGAAATACATGGCGGCATCGTCAAAGCAGATAGCCACGGTGAAGGCAAAGGGGCAATATTTACTGTTAGCTTGCCGCTTGTGCCAGATGAAAGCCTAAGAATGACGAATGAACAAAAAGACCCTGCATTATTAACTCCTAACTCTTTACGCCTCAGTGGTATCAGGGTTTTAGTTGTCGATGATGATGCTGATTCACGAGATTTTGTAGCTTTTGTATTAGAGCAAGATGGAGCTTGTGTTTTCACGGTATCTTCCGCATTTGAAGCATTACAAACCTTACCACAGGTAAAGCCAGATGTATTGGTCAGCGATATTAGTATGCCTGAGATGGATGGCTATATGTTAATACATCAAGTGAGAAGTTGGACACCAGAACAAGGTGGACAAATTCCAGCAATTGCCTTGACGGCTTTTGCTAGAAATAATGACCAGCATAAAGCACTAAAAGCTGGGTTTCAGATGCATTTATCAAAGCCTCTTAACCCAGAAAAATTAGTTGCAGCCATTGCTAAACTTGTCGAAACAAAAGTGTCACCAATTACTTAAAAAATAAATTTTTACTCATAAAAAATTTCTATTTATTGTGTACAAATACACGATTATATGAAGGTACACTTGTATCAACTTAGGTTAATCATTTATAATTCCTGCTAGAACCACGCCAAAGCTACGTAACTTGATATTACATATAAACCAAGTAGGTAAGGTAATAAAAATGCTGAAAAACAAGAATCTATTGGTAGCAGCTATTATCTGCTTGTGTTTAAGTAATGGAAATACTGCCTTTGGTAAAGATGTTGGCGTTGTTTTATCAAAAATTCCAGGCTCAAATCAAGCAGATCCTGGGAATAAAAACGCACTCGCTAACTTCGAGCAAGGAACGAATCTCTACAAACAAGGAGATTTCAAAGGAGCAGAGGCGGCTTTTCGGAAAGCAATTGAACTAGAACCGAACTTTACACAAGCTTATATTGCCTTAGCAAATACTCTCGACGATCAAGGTAAACCACAAGAAGCGATCGCACATTACAAAAAAGCCATTAGCCTTGATTCTAAAGACTCTAGAGCATACTTTAATTTGGGTTTGACTCTAGCAAGGCTCAATCAATTAGAAGCTGCGATCACACAATATAAAAAAGCCATCAGCCTTGAACCCAAGTATGCAGACGCTCACTATAACTTAGGAAATGCCTTATATGCTCAAGGCAAGCTAACCGAAGCAGTCACCCAATATACAGCAACTATTCGCCTCAAACCCAATTATGCCCCAACTTATACGCGTCTGGGAAATGCTCTGTACGATCAAGGTGAGCTAGAAGAAGCTGTTACCCAATACAAAAAATCCATTAGCTTTGATCCTAAGTATGCAGATGCTCACTATTACTTAGGGAACGCCTTATATGCTCAAGGAAAACCAACAGAAGCAATTGCCGAATATACAACAGCCATTCGCCTCGATCCAAAAAATCCAGCAGGTTATAATGCCTTGGGAAATACTCTACACGCTCAAGGCAAACTAGAAGAAGCGATCGCTCAGTATAAACTAGCCCTCAGCCTTGAACCCAACTATGCAGACGCTCACTATAATTTAGCAAGTGCTTTTTACGCTCAAGGCAAGCTAGCAGAAGCAATCGCAGATTATACCGAAGCGATTCGCCTTGATCCGAAACATGCACAAGCTTACACAGGTTTGGGAAATGCGATGGATGATCAAGGTAAACCACAAGAAGCGATCGCACATTACAAAAAAGCCATTAGCCTTGTACCTAATGATGCATTCACTTACTATAATTTGGGAATCACTTTGGGGCGAGAACAACAGGTAGAAGAAGCGATCGTTACTCTCAAAAAAGCCAGAGATTTATTCCAAGCTGAGGAAAACAAGGAGATGGTTGAGCAAGTTAATCAGCTAATCGAAAAAATGAATACCCGAACGAATTGAATAAAGGGGATTGGGAATTGGGCATTGGGAAGTCATAATGACGTACATCATAAGCCCCCTCATCGCTTGCGGGGAGGGGGTTGGGGGTGGGGTTCTTTTACTACAAGTAATAGGGCGGACATGATATGAGAACCGCTACAAGTAATGACAAATGACTCAAGAAAAAGGTAAAGTCTACCTCGTAGGTGCTGGGCCTGGAGATGTGGCATACCTGACGGTAAAAGCTTACAATCTCTTAGCTGCCGCTCAGGTTTTAATCTACGATGCCTTGGTAGATGCTCAATTATTGCAGTGCGTACCGCCTGATTGCTTGAAGTTGGATGTGGGAAAACGCGGTGGGAAACCCAGTACAACCCAAGCTGAGATTAACAAGTTACTAGTAAAGCATTGTCAGCAAGGGAAACAAGTTATACGGCTAAAATCAGGAGATCCGTTGATTTTTGGGCGTTGTACTTCCGAAATTGAAGCGCTCAAAGCATCTGGTTGTGATTTTGAACTAGTACCAGGAATTTCCTCAGCCCTTGCAGCACCTTTGTTAGCAGGAATTCCCCTCACAGATCCGGTGTTAAGCCGCACTTTTGCAGTGCTTACAGCTCATGAACCAGAGGTTTTAGACTGGGAGGCACTCTCACGGCTAGAGACATTGGTAATTTTGATGGGAGGGCAACATCTGCCAGAAATTGTAGATCAACTGGTGCGACACGGGCGATCGCACTTAACACCCATTGCCATCATTCGTTGGGCAGGAACTCCTCGTCAACAAATTTGGACAGCGCAACTGGGCAATATACTCGAACAAACCACCGAATTATCCATTTCTCCAGCAGTAATTGTTATTGGCGAAGTTGTTGCGCTACGGAAGTACTTACAACCTGAGAATATATATTTAGACGAAATTATCAAGCAGGAGCCTGGAGAAAGGCATTCCCAGACGGAACCTGAGAGTACTCCCACACCCCAACCTATGTTAAGTAACTTCCCGTCATCTACTCTTCCCCTCACTGGCAAAACAATCTTGGTGACACGTTCAGTTGGACAGTCGAGCCAATTTAGCGATCGCCTCATCGCATTAGGTGCGACAGTCATCGAAATGCCTACCTTAGAAATCGGCCCGCCCTCCAGTTGGGAAGATTTGGATGATGCGATCGCTCATTTATCGGACTTCGACTGGTTAATTTTCACTTCTACCAATGGCATAGACTACTTTTTTGAAAGGCTAATCGCCCAAGAAAAAGATACCCGTGCCTTAGCTGGTGTCAAAATTGCCGTTGTTGGTGAGAAAACAGCCCATTGTCTCAAACAACGCTCTCTCCAACCAGATTTTATTCCTCCTAACTTTATTGCCGATTCTTTAGTGGAAAATTTTCCAGAGAATTTGCATGGTAAAAAGGTTTTATTTCCCAGAGTTGAAAGCGGCGGCAGAGAAATTTTGGTTAAGGAATTAACTCTCAAGGGAGCCAAAGTGATAGAAGTTGCCGCATATCAATCTTGTTGTCCTAGTGGTATTCCAGCTGAGGCAAAGTTAGCTCTCCAAAACCGCAAGATAGATGTGATTACTTTTGCCAGTTCTAAAACTGTGCAATTTTTCTCTCAACTTACTGAAAAAATATTTTCCAACAACCCTGATACTAGTCAATTTTTAGAGGGCGTTTGTATTGCCTCTATCGGCCCTCAAACCTCCAAAACCTGTCATTTTTTATTCAGGCGTGTGGATGTAGAAGCCCAAGAATATACTTTAGATGGTTTAACCCAAGCATTGATAACATGGGCGACAAATTCTTAGATAAGGGAGCAGGGGGAGAAGAACTATTAATTATTACCCAATGCTTAATGACATATGACAAATGACAGATGACTAATGACTAATGACTAATGACTAATGACTAAACGTATAATCGGCTTAACTGGCGGTATTGCCACAGGCAAAACCACTGTCACCAATTATTTAGCTAGCGCTTATAATCTGCCGATTTTGGATGCAGATATTTATGCTAGAGAGGCAGTAGCTTTAGGTTCGCCTATTCTTGGTGCGATCGCTCAACGTTACGGCGAACAAATTTTACTACCAGATGGCAGCCTCAACCGCCAAAAGCTAGGCGAAATTATCTTTAATCGTCAAGATGAACGCAACTGGATAGATAATTTGATTCATCCTAATGTGCGCGATCGCTTCCTGAAAGCAATTGCTATATCTTCGTCACAAACACTAGTGTTAGCAGTGCCTCTATTATTTGAAGCTGGGATGACCGATTTGGTTACAGAAATTTGGGTAGTGCGTTGTTCCCAAGAGCAACAACTACAAAGATTGATACAACGAAACCATTTAAATATAGAACAGGCACAAGCCAGGATCAACAGCCAATTATCTATAGAAAAAAAAATGGCTAATGCAGATGTCGTTTTAGATAACTCTTCCACCCTAGAAGTACTGCTTAAGCAGGTAGACTTAGCTCTAAAAGCATAAGTAGATACTAGTACCGCAAGGCGTAAGTCAAAAATCAAAATTCAAAACTCAAAAGTTTTATGGAATAAGCTCTTTGGGGCTTTTCATTAGTTTGCTTATTTACGCTGTGCTGTACTAGATACTATTGAGCTTAAAAAATATACATAAAATACATTCTCAAAACATAAAATGTTTATATATTAAATACTATTTAGTTAAGTAAAAAATCCTAATATCTGACCTGATGTTGTCCAACAATTCGGTGGTTTTACAGTGGAAGGTGTAGTTTAGGGTAATGTAAATTTAAGTGGTTAGTCAATAAAAAACTGCTATATGCCTCAGATATTGTACTTAAAAATATCATTGTAATGATGCTCAAACTTCAAGTATAAAATGATCAATAGTTAACTTTTACCTAATATATGCGAAATTATGAATGACCTTAAAGCTTTGTTGAGCAAAAGATATCATTGGTAAAAATTAAACATTAATAACCAATAATTAAGAATTAAGAAAACTTAATTTTTAAATCATCCTTCATAATTTAAAATTATTTTACTAGAGTACCCTGTCAACGAACTGCTGTAATTTATTTTTTGCTACCTGTGGGTGTAGGCATTTAATTAGACATGGGTGATGTATTGGCTTTACTAGCTGTCAATGCAGTTGATTCCTAACTAGATTATCCACCTGTTCGATTCTGGATTAGTGATTAAAAGGAATTGTAATTCACCTAGAGTCCAGAACTTTTCGCTATAGATTTCTTCTTGGGGAGAACTCACTTATGTCTTTGATCAGGACAAGTATGAACTTAAGTTTTAGTTTTTTAAGTAAGTTAGCCCTAGTTAGCTTTCCAGCAAATGAATTAAAAAAGAAGCATAAAGTACACGATTATAGCCAACTAGTTTTGGGAAGCGACTACATATTTGAGCGCCTCAATGAAGGAATGATCGGGTATATGACTGGAATTGGGAAAGGTGTTAAACCCTGCGATCGCATTATTTTGCGAGAAGGTTGTGAATCTTATCAATATCAAGTTGAAGAAGTTGATTATTATTCAGATCCGTCTGATATGTGGATAGCTTTACTCAAGCAAGTGCCGATTGACTAAATATGAAAGTTAACCAGTGACTTAAATTCCATAAGTAAAGATTTTTCTAAAGAATAAGATAAATGATATATCTATTTTAGATTTATCAAAAAATTAACTATTAAAGTGTTTCTTTCGTGGTATATTAATTAATATCAAATATCAAAATAAAGTAAGCTACTTCTCTTCATTATATAAAGTCGAATTAAGCTGTTGAAGAAACTCAGGATTCAAATCTAGCTTTTCTCCTAACCATAGAGAGCCTTCATGTAAATGTTCAAGTTAAATGCGTAACAGCTTATCTTCTTTCATAGCTCCACTTTTCGCTCTCAACTCTAATTTTGGTTAGCGGACTTTTCCTTTCTCACGAAGAAAAAAGCGATGTCTACGCTCAATTTTACCCCAATAGCGTGCAGTTAAGGATCGGTTATTGAGATTGACTCTACAGAGGTTATCGATTGAAGTGAATAAATAGACGAGAATCAACCAAATTTAGAGTTTGGTTGACTATGATTTATGCAATGTTGGCAGTTAGTTAACGCTTAAAGTGCTTGCAGTTTCTTTGACAACTTCATCTGTTTTAAGAGTAACTGGAAGATGCATAATATGCACTGAACAAGGAGCATGGTGAAGAACGTAGTTACTCACACTACCGAGAAATAGTTCCGCCAGCCCAGAACGACCCCGACGCCCCATCACAATTAGATCAGCACCATAACTATGGGCTAAGTCGCAAATAATCCGACCAGGATTACCAATATTTTGTGTAAATTCAGTAGTTACACCTGCTGTAGTAGCTTCAGTACAGAAAGATTGCAACATCTGAATTCCTTGATTTTTAAATTCGTCCCACTGTTTTTGGTATAGCTCAAAGCTTTGACTACCAAATCCTGGGTAGTAGTCAAAATTAGACAGCATAGGTACGTAAGGACTACCCTCTTCTTCTGGAGATAGGACATGCAGTAGCATTAAGCTAGCTTGTGTTAACTTTGCTAAACCCAACGCTTCCTCAAAAACGCGTTGCCCTATTTGTGAACGATCTAATGCAACTAGAATTTTTTTAAACATCATATAGACCTCCGATGTTATTGGTAATTGGTCTTTACGGTTTCGGGTTTCCAGATGCTGGATTGTCAAAAATGACCAATCCCTCAACTATGTTTAGCTACTTGTGAATTTTAAATTTCTTACTTAAAGGTTTTCGCCCCATATTTATGTTTATAGCAAAATAATTTGAGGAACTTGTGAAGAAAACAAATATTTATCTTTGATTATCAGCGAGCATCCCGTTTTGGAAGAAATGTTTTTAGTCCCTTAGCATAAGCCCCTCTGCCCAAGTTGGGATAAAGACTTTGAAGCTAGCTTCCAGGGGCTAGGGGATAACGACGAATAGGTGCTTTCAGCCAATTCGCTGTACTACTTAATAATTTCACTCAGTGTCTTCCACTGCCAAAAACTCATGTAACTCTTCTATAGTGGGTGGAGCATAATAAATATCAGGTTCTATTTTATAGACTTCCAAAAAAGATGCGATCGCTTCTTTAAGTTGCTTGATTGCTCCTTCTTGATTTATCCCTTGTCTTACCAGTCAATTTTCTAAGCATAAAGCAACCCAATAACCCGCACTCTTTCGCAAAACTGCTGTGTAGAAGTACATAAATGTTTTCAAATTACTACATTTTCTTATTTTAGTGATTGATAATATTTTAGGGCTTCATCTTTTGATAGTGGTTTTTCTTCCTCTACTTCCTCCATGAGTTTTGCTAAACCGTAATTCTCAAGAATTTCTTCAATTTTTTCAAATTCAGCGATAGGAATTTGTACGGCAATAGGTTGTTGATTTTCGTCAATAACATAATTTTTGTGAACTTCAAGCATTTTAGTAATTCCTATGTGTAAAAATCCATTGGTATTCACCTGTGAAAATTTTGGTGTCAGGTAATTAGATTTTAATAGTTTATCGCGATCGCATGAATTGACCTCTCCCCCAACCCCTCTCCGAGGCGGAAAGGGGAGCCGGATTTCTCCCCCTTCCCTACGAGGCAAGGGGGTTAGAGGGTTAGGTCTGTGTGTGAAGTGCGAAGGTGCGATCGCATACAATTTCTTTTATCGAGGCCATACTTTAATCGCTATCTTAGCTAAAGATTCAGCGCGACTTTTGATTTCCTCTTCATTCCAAACATTTACCTTGTGAAAATATTGGTTCAAAGTCACATTACTAGTCCTTAAAATCTTTAATTTTTCTTCAAAGGATTTATTAGATAATTCAGAGTTATATTGTGTCAGCGTGAGATTTCCCAAAGTGTGAAGCAATTCCTTTTGTGTCTTGCTATAATTTGCACCTAACATTTCTTGCCATTCCTTACGTAAAGGGGACTTTTGGGGCATAATATGCTCAAGACTCATAGGCTGAGTATCAACACGTTCCTTGCTCAAAGATTGTTCTATACTTTCTAATAAAAACTTAACACGTTCATTTGCTGTCGAGCTTTTAGGATTATATAGAGGTTCATTGGTGATATGCTGACAAAATAAGTTGTCATCAGGAAATACTTGAGTTTTATCAAAACTAATTAGAACTTGGCGTAACCCATTTACTAAATCTTCAGGATTTGTTTCCTTTACTTGCTTATACAGATTGTTAAATGTTATGCCTAAAGCTCTAGTAGGAATTCCAACAATCCAACGGCGTACAAAGTAAGATTCTAAATATTGCAGGATTTTCTCAAAATCTTGAATAGATAATTGTTGTGCCTCATATTCATAATAAATATTTAGGAGAAATATATGGCAAGTAGTGAAATCCAATTTTTTTAATCGCTGAAACCAATGCCTTAGTTTTAGTTCTTGTTCTTCATCATCAAAATTAAGACGTAGATAGTAATTAGTAAATTTTATAAGGTTATGCAACTCAGCCTTGATACCTAATTCTGGTTTTTCAAAGCGTTTAACCGATTCATCAAAACGTTGTTTAATTGATTTATAAACGGCTTTTTCATTAACTGCCTCTCCATCTTTACGCAGATAAAACCAAAATGCCTTAGTTAGTTCGTCTGCATATTCCTTTTGCTTCATGTTTGATTTAAAACTTTCTTGAAGAGGCAACCATTCGCTGTTATAAACTTCATCTCTCTCTTCAGAAGGTAACTTCATAAATATATAGTTACGAACTAAATCTGCTTGGGTTAATTCTTCTCCTTTGTTGTTCAAACTCTCAAAAATAAGATATGGATTATCGTTGTTATCAGAAGTAATATTTACTAATATCAAACGTTCTAGAATAATATTTTTAAATTTTGCAAAATCTAACAAAATACCTTCATCTGCAAAAGGCTTCTTTAGCTTCCCATCAAAAAATTTATAAGCTTCATGTATTGCTCCTGATTGTGATTCTTTGTTTTTACCCTTAGCTATCTTACTATCGATAATGCTTTTATATGCGTCGCAGTCATCTTGAGTAGGCAGCACTTTATAAAAATCATCATTCTTTTGATACTTATTTATCAAAAAAAATTCATGTATCTGTTCTGCTATTTGTTTGTCAGATTTCTTGAGATAGTTTCTTAATGCCGCCAAAAGAATGCTAAGAGTTGTAAAACGTTGTTGTCCGTCTATAACAATATATCGACTTATACCATCAGCAGTTCCAAGTTCAGCTTGCGTTACTATAGGCCCAAGAAAATAAAAGCCTTTTTCATCATCATTATAAAGACTCATCAAATCTTCCCACAGAGTCTCCCAGTTCTCTTTTTTCCAAGAGTATGGTCGCTGAAAAAGAGGTATTTGAAACTGTTTACCACCTTCTAGTAAGTTACGAAGAGTTGTTTCTGATGCTTTCATGCTTGTTATTTGCTTTATGTATCATATACGATAATAACTAATTTTTTGTATTATCAAAAACTTCAATGTGAGGGATTTACATTAAAAAGCCCGCATTAGCGGGCTTTTTAATGTAGCCACAGATTAAAACCTGGGGCATTTCATGTTAATTATTACCTACCTGGCCACAGTCGGCATACCCAAAAGATCCTCAAGCCTCGGCATATCTTCCAACGAAATCACGCGCCCTTCATCCTCAAAACCAGCAATTTGATCGAAGTTCAAATACCGATACAAATCATCTGCAAAAGGATGAATTCTACTCGCCACAATATCTAAGTATTCCTGCACTGTTGGAAGTCGTCCTAACAGGGCACAAACTGCGGCTAATTCTGCTGAACCAAGATACACTCGCGCATCTTTACCCATACGATTATTAAAGTTGCGGGTAGAGGTAGAAAACACTGTTGTGCCATCAGCAACTCGCGCTTGATTACCCATGCACAAACTGCATCCCGGCATTTCTGTTCTAGCACCCGCAGCCCCAAAAACGCTGTATACACCTTCTTCTTTTAATTGGTGTTCATCCATGCGCGTTGGTGGTGCAATCCACAGGCGAGTTTTCACTTCACCTGCACCTTCCAAAACTTTCGCTGTTGCCCGATAATGACCAATATTCGTCATACAAGAACCGACGAATACTTCTTGCACTGGATCATTAGCAACTTCCGATAATAATTTAACATTATCGGGGTCATTGGGAGCAGCAACAATTGGTTCTTTGATTTCGTTTAAATCAATTTCAATTATTTCGGCATACTCAGCATCGGCATCGCCTTCTAATAACACAGGATTTGCTAACCATTCTTCCATTTTTGCGACACGGCGCAACATGGTACGCGCATCTTGATAGCCTCGTGCTATCATATTTTTCAGCAACGCTATGTTAGAACGCAGATATTCAGAAATTGTCTCTACACTCAGCTTAATTGTGCATCCGGCACAAGAACGTTCGGCGCTAGCATCGGTGAGTTCAAAGGCTTGTTCAACTTTTAAATCTGGCAAACCTTCAATTTCTAAAATTCGCCCGGAGAAAATATTTTTCTTGTTCTGCTTCTCTGCTGTCAGCAAACCTTTTTGAATTGCTACGTAGGGTATGGCATTCACAACATCCCGCAGCGTGATACCTGGTTGCAATTCACCTTTGAATCTCACCAAAACTGACTCTGGCATATCTAAAGGCATGACACCCAAGGCGGCTGCAAAGGCTACTAATCCAGAACCGGCGGGGAAGGAAATACCCAAGGGGAAGCGGGTGTGAGAATCGCCGCCAGTTCCCACGGTGTCGGGTAACAGCATCCGGTTTAACCAAGAGTGGATGATACCATCACCGGGACGGAGGGCGACACCGCCACGAGAAGCAAAGAAGTCGGGGAGTTCGTGATGGGTTTGGATGTCTACTGGTTTGGGATAAGCTGCTGTGTGGCAGAAACTTTGTATCACTAAGTCTGCACTGAAACCAAGACAGGCGAGTTCTTTTAATTCGTCGCGGGTCATGGGGCCTGTGGTATCTTGAGAACCAACGGTAGTAATGATGGGTTCGCAAGATGTGCCGGGACGCACACCAGGTAATCCGCAAGCTTTACCTACCATTTTCTGTGCTAGGCTGTAGCCTTTGCCTGTATCAAAGGCTTGCTGAGGACGGGTGAAAACTGTGCTGTGTTCTAAACCAAGTGCAAGACGAGTTTTATCGGTGAGGGTACGTCCAATAAGTAGGGGGATGCGTCCACCTGCGCGGACTTCATCGAGGATGGTGTCGGGTTTGAGGGCAAAGGTGGAAATGACTTCGCCAGCAACGTTAGTGATTTCGCCTTTGTAGGGATGGATGGTAATTACCATGCCGGTTTCGAGTTTGGTGACATCGCACTGAATAGGCAAAGCACCGGCATCTTCTGCTGTGTTAAAGAAAATTGGCGCGATCGCACCACCTAAAACATAACCCCCAGCGCGTTTGTTTGGCACAAAAGGTATATCATTTCCCATGTGCCACAATACTGAGTTGATGGCAGACTTACGCGAGGAACCTGTACCAACTACATCTCCCACGTAAGCTACAGGATGCCCTTTTTTCTTCAGTTCGGCAATGGTTGCCAAACTTCCCGGTTGCCGTGACTCTAACATCACTAAGGCGTGTAAGGGAATATCCGGGCGAGTGGTGGCGCTTTGGGCGGGGGATAAATCGTCGGTATTGGTTTCGCCAGGAACTTTAAAAACGGTGACAGTAATCGCTTCTGGAACTGTGGGGCGACTGGTAAACCATTCAGCTTCCGCCCAAGAGTCAATCACCCGTTTGGCGAAAGGATTGGTTTTAGACAACTCTAAAACATCGTGGTAAGCGTCATACACTAAGAGGATTTTGCTTAAAGCGTTGGCGGCGTAAGCGGAAATGGGTTCCTTTCCTTGTCCACCCATTACCAAAGGTGTTTCAGATGAGTCTGAGACGGATACGGTGGGGAATTGCAGCAAATCGATTAAAGATTGCACATTGTAACCACCTATCATTGTGCCCAGCAATTGCACCGCTTCTATGCGCGAAACCAAGGGACTGGTGATTTCCTTTTTGGCGATCGCGGTGAGAAATCCAGCTTTGACATAAGCTGCTGGATCAACACCAGGAGAAACGCGATCGCTCAATAAATGTAATAATATCTCCTCTTGACCCTTTGGCGGATTTTTCAGTAATTCACATAATTCTGAGGTTTGCTTCGCATCCAATGGTAAAGGAGGAATACCGAGTGCTGCTCTTTCGGCAACGTGTTTACGATATTGTTCTAGCATTTTTATGTTCTCCATTGGGATGTTCTATCTTTAATTATGAAATTTTTAGGCAATTCTTGGCTATAAAAGTTTAGCTTACTTTTATGATGAAAGCCTTACTGGTAATCGGTTATTAGCAACTTTTTTTATACTGGAAGTTTGAAAAGTATGAGGCGAATAGAATTCGCTACTACACAAACAAAGTCCACCTCCGTGGACTAAGAGGAAATCAAGAATTTGTAACCCACGAAGGTGGGTTTCGTCTGTATAGCCGCGACTTATAGTCGCAAGGTGTAGTAATAATAAATTAGATTGATTGTTGATTTAACCAAGTTTCTAAATCAGCAACAGTAGAAAAGTCTAATAATGCTTCTCCTAAATTCTCTAATTGTTCAATCGATAAACCTTTAATTCGCCCGATTAATGATGCATCAATTTCACCAATACGGCGATTTAGTAGACGCAGTATTAAGTCTTGTTTTCCTTCTTGCCTCCCTTCTTGCTTCCCCTCTTGCCTCCCCTCTTGCCTTCCTTCTTCTCTGGCTTGTTCTCTATTTTTTTGATAAAGTGGTTCTAATCGCATAATTAACTCCCTATCATCTGCTTCTAATTCTTGGTTTACTCTCAAGTTTTCGCGCAAGTTGTAAACTAATTCGAGAGTTGCTTTTTGGTATGGATGATCTAATGGTAACGTTTGCAACTCGATAATCGCTTGTGACTGCACATTCCCCCTACCTAAAAGCCTTAACCATAATGTCTCTGGTGTTTGCGGTAGTTGGTGTATCCCTACAATTGCTGTTCGCAAGGCATCTGGGAAAAAATGCACTCCTGACAACCAACCTGATTTTTGCATAGTTCCAAAGCTAGATAATCTAGTTTCAGAGATGGTAGGTGTCAGAACCCACAATTTGGGAATTTCCGAGTCTTGAAGTTTGGTTTTATTTGCCTTAGTTTCTCGTCGGAAGAGAGCCTTTATTTCTAATAATTTGAGAATACAGTCGCAGATTTCATCGGTAGAAGCTGGATTGCGGTATGGTTCTATAATTGCAGGCTGTTGGGCAAATCTTCCTAGCAAACCTAGTATTTGTATATTAGAGCTTTGTTGTTTAGCAGGAGTGAATAAAACATCTATTTCTTTAACAAGTGGTAGGGGTTTAAGTCCCCTGCTTCTATCAAGCAGCGCGTTTTGTGTCGGGGTCTAAATCCCCGTCACAAACGTAATTGCGAATTGCGAATTGCGAATTGTTTTAATCTCTCCTGAGACTTTTTCTGATGCCTTGACTTCACCGTAATCTTTTAATAATTCTTCTAGATAGTCTTTGGCGAATTTATCATGGATAAAACGGGTCATTCAATTTTAAGATTTCGGAAATTCTGGGTTAATGCAAAGTCTTATTATCTAGCAGTCCTGAATCATTCGTGATGAAATAGAACCCCGACTTCTCAAAGAATTCGGGGTTCTGGACACCTTGATACTATTATAAAAAAGTTAAAAGCAGATTATATAAAATTTTTAATTTTTGGCTTTTGACTTTTGACTTTTGACTTCCCGTCAGGGCGTGGCGGTTATTGCATTTTCATCTGATGTTTTATCTGTGTTTGATTTCAGGCGTGTCAATCTGCTTTTACGGATTCGTTCGCTGTCTCTAACGCCACCTGCAAGTTCATATTCGTTGCTGTTTTTGCCGTACTTGCAACCAACCCACGTCAGCATTTTGTCTGAAACCTGACTTAAGGTTTTTTCCATCTCATCCAGCTTATTTCTAGAAGAGTCAATCATAGCTATAGCAGCGTTATAATCATGAAGCATATTGTGAAAATTGTCTATTAATTGAGTCAGGTTTTGCAAGTTGTAAGTATCATCAAAATTGATATTTGGATCGATAGCTTTCAGCCCGGCAACTCTAAACTGAGCTTTTTTTAGAATCTGGGAACTACGTTTTTTTACAGGCATACATTTACGCTTTTAAAAGCTTTACATAGCTATTTTGTCTCAATTAACCTAGATTCTGGTTCAGCAAAAAGCGCATTTTTTTAGTAAAAGTTTTTATTTATGCCCGTAATTTCTCGGATTTTAATCATCAAAAGTTGATTTTCAGCAAAATAATATTATGTTTAAGCAATAGGCAATAGGGCACAGCATTGCTGTGCCCCTACAAATGGTCTGTATTCCATATTGCTTTAACTTTAAGGCTTAAGGTTCTAGCTCTAAGGCTTAATGTTGTAACCTTAAGGCTTAATGTTCTAGCTCTAAGGCTTAATGTTGTAACCTTAAGGCTTAATGTTCTAGCTCTAAGGCTTAATGTTGTAACCTTAAGGCTTAAGGTTCTAGCTTTAAGACTTAATGTTGTAATTTTAAGGCTTAATGCTGTAACCTTAAGAGTCAACCTTATAACATTGATGACCAAAGTTTGTTGGTGAGTGCATAAGACCAATTCGCAATTCGCAATTCGCAATTCGCAATTAAC
The DNA here is from genome assembly GCF_014696655.1 of Nostoc sp. FACHB-888. Lineage (NCBI taxonomy): Bacteria > Bacillati > Cyanobacteriota > Cyanophyceae > Nostocales > Nostocaceae > Nostoc > Nostoc sp. FACHB-888. The sequence continues at coordinate 63,821 of NZ_JACJQM010000007.1, forward strand.
TAGATAGGTTGCCGTTAATTTTATCTTTGATTTTTCGGGTAGAAGCGACTAGAATTTTACCAATTTCTTTAGTTTCTTGGAGAAGAGACTCAAATTTGTTTTTTTCAACTAATTCCGACTCGATTAATATTTCTAACCAATATTCAGTTTCTCTTTCTTCCTTAAGTGCAATCTCCAATTTGTGAAGGAAATCTTTATTGGATTGAGCAGATTGAGCTTCTCTGAGCATTTGCACCAATGGAAGTACCACTACGTAGTAGTTGATTTGATAATGTTCGACAAACTCCAGGCTTTTCATCTAAGAAACTACAAGCTTTCACTATCCTGATTGCCAAGGCTTTCGTTCTATCGCTAATAGAAATATTTTTATTCATACATTTGAGCCTGAATTAATAATACTTTTTACCAGACTTAAATGTTATTTATTTTACTCTCAACAAATTGCGAATTGCGAATTGCGAATTGCACCGTGCCAGGTATCGGAATTATGAAATGTTGATTCTACCGTGCATCAGGGGCTTGTAATAAATCTTTAAAAATATCTGAACGCCTTAAATGTAACAGTTTACAAGTCTTGATGCGAGAGAAGAGATAGAAGAGATGATGCCATCCTCAATGAGGGGAGGTATCCCTCGGGGAGGTGTACCCTTCTTAATGAGGTATTAAAAGTAACTTCGGAGTAAGATACATATCTTTTAAATCCTATTATTCCCACTCTCCATCCTACGCGATCGCCAAACTTCTCCCAGGCTTTTTCGTTATATTTGCCGTCAGCTTTACCGCCAACACTCAAGTAAATTTCCTTCTGGACGCTGAAGCCAAAATGTCCATTGCTGTATTTTACCCACAAGCGGTCTATTGTGCGTAAGTCAGTGCAAGGAAAATTTAAGAGTTCGTTTGAGGTGAAGTAGTCGCCTTCTTCTTTACCTACAGCCTTAATCATCAACCGATAGGTTTCTTGGTCGGCTTCCTTCCAGTTTTTTGCTGCTAGTAGGTCGCGCAGTCTGGTGTAGTCTATGCCTTTTTCTGAGAATAGGTCATCTAAGTCGCGTTCTGGAGGAGAAATATCTCCCAAAAACACAAGTTCTTGCTTCGGCAGAGAAATATCTCCTAAAAACACAAGTTCTTGCTTCGGCGGAATTGTTGGTGATTGAGCCTGAATTATGGGCGTTCTCCTTGGCTTTTCCCCAGTAATGCCCCAAATCAACTGTCCCATCGGTTCAGGAGACTGTAAACGAAAATCTACCCACATTAAACCCTGGAGAAATATAGGCAATTTTGGTTCTTGTGGAGCATCGGGTAAAAGTACCGGAATAACTGGACATTGCCTATTTACAAATTCTCGTAGAAACCCATCAATTTCTTGACTCTGCCAAGGGCCAAATCCTGAGCCTCCGACAAAAACTGCTGCTGCTCCAATCTGGTCTATCTGCTGTTCTAATGCACGTTGCCAAGAAAAACCAGGACGTAAATGCCAAATATCCAACCACGGTACAATTCGTTGTTGCTGTAGTTGTTTGGCAATTTCGATAACCGCAGGTTTATCATTACTATTGTGACAAAGAAAAACATCAAACTTTTCCATTGCTTACTCCTCCACGCCAGCAATTACCGCCAACGCTTTGGCGTAATCTTCCAACCCACCGCGCAAAGCTTCCAACTCACTTCGCAACTTGGGTTCCTCCGACCAACTCTGCTCATGTTCCTTGGGGCTTACCCCTACAGGTCGTCTAGCTTCCCACGCTTGCAATAACGGATGCCATTTAGGCAAAAACGGCCTTAACCCATTATTCAACACAGCGATCGCAATTCCCCCCACTGAATCACGAGAAGCCCCCACATCCGGCCCGGCGGCTTTGAGAACTTCGCGGGTTGTACCAAATAAACTATAAAGAGAGTTCATCGCTTCTCGTACCAAACCCTGGTCAACTTCCAATGGTTGTACAGCAATGCGCGTCACCAATTCCACATAAAGCGACCAAGCCGCCTTCTTTTGTGTGGTGTCAACTTTCCAAGACATGGAACCAATGCCAAAAGGCAGACTTACAGATACAGTCTCTAAAGAAACGCGATCGCGCATATTCATAGTAGCAAATTTAACTAATTTATTTGTGTATTGTATAGTAAATAATGTTACTAACCTAAAAGTTGTTCAGAATTGGTTGTTATAATTATCAATCTTTTCCCTAAATTTTTATAGTAACATCTGGATATTTTTAACTAATTCAGATAAACTAATACATTTGTCCGTTGCATCACGCTTCTTTTGTATATGCCCAAAACTTACACCGTAGAAATTGATCACCAAGGCAAAGTTCATACCTTGCAAGTTCCTGAGAATGAAACGATATTATCAGTTGCCGAAGCTGCTGGTTTGGAACTGCCGAGTTCTTGTAATGCAGGTGTTTGCACAACTTGCGCGGGTCAAATAAGCGAGGGAACTGTAGATCAAACTGATGGTATGGGCGTTAGTCCAGATTTGCAAAAGCAAGGTTACGTATTGCTTTGTATTGCCAAACCCCTTTCTGATTTGAAAATTCAGACGGAAAAAGAAGATGCTCTTTATCAGTTACAATTTGGCAAAGGCAAATAATCAGCGAACAGTTATCAGTATATCGGATGATTATTCATAGCTGAATTACTGTTCACGGAGATTACCAAATTTGATAAATTACATAAGTATTTCATTGCAGATGAAATCAGCTATTCTAGAAACTACAAATCAACAGGATTTACCAAAATGACAACTCATTTTATTACCGCAGAAATTGATTTACAAGAAACTCCCGCAGAGTTACTAGAAGTAATTGAAACAGAGTTGAAGAAACAAGGCGAACCTCTGCGTTGGGCAGTTACTTCTGTGGATGCTGACGAACAAAAAGCTACAGTTGAAGCTGTGGTGACTACAGTTAAGAGTTAGGAGGCAGGGGGCAGATCGCGCAGCGTGTCGTAGACAAGGCAGGGGGCAGGAGGTAGATAGAACTCCTAATTTTTAACTCTTAATTCCTCACTTACCACAAGCTAAATGCCCCGCTAAGGCTAACAGCGCTCGATATGAATCGTCCATACACCGCTATCTTAATCGTACCAACAGGCGTTGGGGCTGCCATTGGGGGTTATGCAGGAGATGCTTTGCCTGTTGCCAAAGTTATAGCACAGGTTTGCGATCGCCTAATTACTCACCCCAATGTCTTGAATGGCGCAAGTTTGTATTGGAATATCCCTAATGCTTTCTATGTTGAAGGTTATGGGCTTGACAAATTCGCCTCTGGATGCTGGGGTTTACGTCCAGTCCGCAACAACAAAGTGGGTTTGCTTTTAGATCAAGCCATTGAGCCAGAGTTACGGCTACGACATATACAAGCCGCCGATGCAGTCAGAGCAACTCTAGGATTGACTTTAACAGATTATGTAATTACTGATGCCCCATTAAATGTAGAATTGCAGACTACAGCATCGGGAGCTAGTTGGGGGACAATTGGCAACCCGGATAGTTTATTACGGGCAGCCGAGATATTAATTAAAAAAGCGGGGGCAGAAGCGATCGCAGTTGTTACCCGTTTCCCCGATGATATGGACTCAGAAGCAGTACAAAAATATCGCCACGGTGAAGGCGTTGATCCTTTAGCGGGTGCAGAAGCTGTAATTAGCCATTTGTTAGTGCGAACCTTTCAAATTCCTTGCGCCCATTCTCCCGCCCTTTTGAGCGAACCTCCGCAACCTGATTTATCTCCCCGTTCCGCCGCCGAAGAATTAGGCTATACCTTTTTGCCCTGCGTGCTTGTAGGATTAAGTCGTGCCCCACAATTTATAATAGAGAGAGAAGCAATCGGATCACAGCAAGGAGATATTTGGGCTGATGAAGTGGATGCTGCGATCGTACCTGCAACTGCTTGTGGTAGCAGTGCCTTACTGAGTTTAAGCCAAAGACAATGCCAAATCATTACAGTAGAAGAAAATAAAACTCTGATAAAAGTTCCTCCCCAACCCTTGGGGATCAAAACTATACAGGTAAACTCATATTTAGAAGCAGTGGGTGTATTGGTAGCACATAAAGCAGGCATTAATCCTTCCGCTCTCCGTCCCAAATTATTACCTTTGCAGTCAGTAGTTAGGAGGCAGGAGGCAGAGGGTGACTGAGCGCAGCCGTAAAGCCTGCGGCATAGCTACGCTTCGGGCACAGCCTAAGAAGAAAAGTGAGGCAGTAGTTAGGAGTAATATCATGTCCGCCAAATTACCCATAATAAAAGAACCCCACCCCCAACCCCTCCTCGCAAGCGAGGAGGAGAGACAAAGCATAGCTTTGGCAGGATGGGGTTCTTCGGGTTTAAGGAATCAAGCGGACATGATATTACTCCCCCCTGCTCCCCCTGCTTCCCTTGCCCCCTTCGCCTTAAAAATCCGTGATTGAACAACAAAAGAAAGAGCCACAAATTCCATACTTGACGCGCATCCAAATACTTGGGGCGATGGGAGCGACTGCAATCATTTTGTTGATAGTCGCCAAACTTTCGTTATACTTAGGCAACTTTTCCCTCCTTTCTTGGAAGTTGAACCAAAGAGAGTTGCTGTTGGGTGTAGGGTTAGGATTCGCCATTACCGCCTTAAGTGGCGTAACTTATCGCGTTTGGATTCCCTACCGTAAAAGTGCAGATTATTATTTAGAAATGGTACTGAAGCCCTTAGCCTTACCAGACTTAATTTGGCTAGGGTTACTACCAGGATTGAGTGAAGAATTGTTATTTCGGGGCGTAATGCTACCAGCTTTAGGCTTAGATCATTTGGCTGTCATTGTATCAAGTCTTTGCTTTGGCATTTTGCATTTTAGCGGTTCTCAACAATGGCCTTATGTGATTTGGGCAACAATTGTCGGGATGATATTCGCATATAGTGCCCTACTCACTGGCAACTTATTAGTGCCAATTGTCGCTCACATTATTACCAATTGGATTTCTAGCTATTTATGGAAAATGTCGCAATTACGACAATTAAAAAATAAATTTTGAGCTTGTAGGAATTAGTGCGTAGGCCTAGCCCGCACTTCTCTACGAACGGGAACAGTGTGTCGCAGACAGACGCTACGCGAACAATTAATGGTGAGTTCAGAGCTAACACTAATTGTCTTTAATTTTTAATTTTTAATTGGAGCGTTCGCGCAGCGTCTCGTAGAGAAGCGACTTGACAAGCTCAGTACAAGTTAGTGATTACCACAGGCATCGCACATTATCACTATCAACCATAGAGTAAATTACATGGTTTGAGCGCTCTGGCTAAATGCTTTTCGTGCAACACTTATAAAGTGTGTTATGTAATTGCAGCTACAGAGATTTTTAGTCAAGTAAGCTACAATAATATTCATCTAATACCAATTCACGAAAATTCTAATACATATAGATTTTTCGTAGGGGCATGGCAATGCCCAGTGGTGTCAACTTAAGCAGAAACATCCTTTAAACCTCGTTTACAGCCTCTGGCTGTAAATGAGATAATCTCTAAAAGCATATTCGAGACTGGTTTTACATTAAGTTGACACCAATGGACAATGGTACACCCCTACCAATGTATTTGTTTAATTACTAAACCGAAATTGTATAAAGCCCAACTCATTAGACCTCTTGCAGAATTGATTTTGGGTCTATTCTCGCACTTACTGCTGCTACGTGAACGGAAAAAAGTGAGTAATAAGCTTCTCTTTTGTCAAGAGGCTTAAAAGGCAACAAAAGCGTTGTGGGACATGGTGTAAAAGGTTAGTGCCTCAAAATACTCCCAAAAGCCAGTCCTTGTTTAATAAGTTTTGTGTAGAATCTTGGTGGTGAGGCTATTTACTTGATTCTCAATTGCAGCAATTCAGGTTTCATTTATGAATCAGTCTTTTTCTCAAAACCAAGCAAGACGAAATCGTCAACAAAGGCTGTGGCAACAAAAATGGAATTTAAAGACTAAAGCAGTTGTTTGGGCACTAAGTATCAGTATCCTGCCTGTGGTTGCAATTGGAACAGCTACTTATTACTACGGCATTAATTTAATTACCAAACAAATTCCGCAAGTAAGGCTTGAGAGTGCGGAAAGTTCAATAGAAACTGAACTTGGTCTACAGAGACAATTGTCACTGTTGTTAGGTGGTATGGGAGTAACAGCGATTTTGGCAGCTGCGATCGCTGTTTTTGTGACTAATCGAGCTATGAGTCGAGTCAGCAAAGCTGCTGCAACTTCTAATCTTATCAAAAACAAGCTACGTCCAGACAGTGAGTTTACTCAATATTTCATCGCTAACGAAGATGAATTAGTGATGTTAGAGAGAAACATAAACTTATTTACAGAGCTGCTTTCAGTTTTGATAAAGGAAAAAGAAGCCGAAGCTGATTACTCTCAACTATTGATGAAAATTACCCGGTGGGTTCGAGAATCATTCAATGAAGAAGACGTTCTCAAAACTACCTCAGAAGAAATTCGTAAAGCTTTAAACATTGATCGCATAACCATCTTTTGTTTTAACTCTAACTGTAATGGAACCTTTATCGCCGAATCAGTAGCGCCTGGTTTACCTAAAACATTAGGAATTACAGTCTCCGACCCTGATTTTGAAGCTGGGTATATAGAAAAATACCAAAATGGTTGCATTCGTGCTATTGATAATATCTATCAAGCCGATCTTAGTGATGCTGATATTGACTTACTGGAGCAGTTTGCTGTCAAATCTAATTTAGTAGCACCTATTCTCAAAGGCAAACAGTTATTCGGTTTATTGATTGCACATCAGTGTTCTAGAATTCGCTTTTGGCAGCAGTCTGAGATTGATTTGTTCGCTCAGATAGCCGTACAAGTAGGATTTGCTCTTGATTATACTAAGCTTCTAGAACAGGTTGATACGAAGGCAGATAAAGCTGAGGTATTTATTGAAATTACCCGCAGCATTCGGCAATCGCTCAACGAAGAGGATGTCATCAAAACCACCGTGGAAGAGGTTCGTAAAGCACTGAGTACTGACCGCGTGTTGGTTTATAGCTTTAACGCTGATTGGTCTGGAACTGTGATTGCTGAATCAGTGGTTCCAGGTTATCCCAAAGTTTTGCGGTCTGAAATTCAAGACCCATGTTTCGCTCAGGACTATGTAGAAAAGTATCAGTCTGGTCGTGTTCAAGCCACGAATAACATTTATGAAGCAGGTTTGCGTGATTGTCATATTAACCTGCTCCAATCCTTTGCTGTGAAAGCAAATTTGGTCGCACCCATTCTCAAAGATGAACAACTGTTTGGTTTATTAGTTGCACATCAATGCTCCAGACCCCGTGATTGGCAACAGTCTGAGATTGATTTATGTGCCCAAATAGCGATGGAAGTGGGATTTGCTCTCGACCATGCCAGACTCGTGCAACGAATCGAGGCTGAGAATGTGCAAAGTCAATTGCTGGCGGATACTATCGGTAGCATTCGCCAATCGCTCAACGAAGAGGATGTCCTGAAAACCACTGTAGAAGAGGTTCGTAAAGTACTGAGTACTGACCGAGTGATGGTTTATAGCTTCAATGCTAATTACTCTGGAACTGTGATTGCCGAATCAGTTGTTCTCACTTACCCAAAAGTTTTGCGATCTGAAATCCAAGACCTATATTTTGGTCAAGGCTATGTAGAAGATTATCAGTCTGGTCGTGTTCTAGCAATAAACAACATTTATGAAGCAGGTTTGACTGATTATCAGATTAGTTTACTCGAATCCTTTGCTGTCAAAGCAAATTTAGTAGCCCCCATTCTTAAGGATGAACAGCTATTTGGCTTATTAATTGCACATCAGTGTTCCAAACCTCGTGATTGGCAACAATCTGAGATTGATTTATTTGGCCAAATAGCGATGCAAGTGGGATTTGCTCTCGACCATGCAAGACTTTTGCAACGAATCGAAGCTGAAAGTAGGCGAAGTCAGTTACTGGTGGATATTACCCGCAGCATTCGCCAATCGCTTAACGAAGAGGATGTTATCAAAACCACTGTGGAAGAGGTTCGCAAAGGACTGAGTGTTGACCGAGTATTGGTTTATAGCTTTTACGCTAATTGGTTCGGAATTATAATTGCTGAATCAGTAGTTCCAGGTTATCCCAAAGTTTTGCGGTCTAAAATTTACGATCCTTGTTTCACTGAAAACTATATAGAAAAGTACCAGTCTGGTCGTGTTCTGGCAACAAACAACATTTACGAGGCCGGTTTAGCTGATTGTCACATTAACCTGCTCGAATCCTTTGGTGTAAAAGCAAATTTAGTAGCACCCATTATTAAAGATGAGCAGCTATTTGGCTTGTTAATTGCACATCAGTGTTCTGGCCCCCGTGATTGGCAACAGCCTGAGATTGATTTATTTACCCAGATAGCGATGCAAGTAGGATTTACTCTCGATCATGCAAGGCTGCTACAAGCGTATCAAGCTACTGAAGCGAACTCTAGTGTATAGCCCTTGTGGAAGAAGCAAGGGAGCAGGAAGAAGCAAGGGGGCAGGGAGCAGGGAGCAAGGGGAGCAGGTAGCATATAGCATATAGCAGTGTGTAAGGGTAAGTGAAAGGCTTGATGCAGATTCTTTTTCCCCTTTTCTCCCTGCTCCCTGCCCCTTGTCCTCTTTCTCCCTGCCCCCTGCTCCTTGTCCTCTTTTAACCCAAGTGCATTGAGCTTAGTGTAGTTTTTGACGAAGAAGCTGCTAGAGCGATCGCTAATGGTAAAATTCGATGTTCCTGTATTTGAATCCTGGCGTGGAGCGTTTCTGCTGTATCATCCGGCAATACTGGTACTGCGGCTTGCATCAATATTGGGCCACTGTCCATTTCTAAACAAGCTATATGCGCTGTACAACCAGTGATTTTTACCCCAGATGCTAAGGCTTGTTCAACAGCATGGATTCCCTTGAAACTAGGTAACAAACTAGGATGGATATTAATAATTTTATCAGGAAAGGCATCCATGAAAACTGATGTTAACAATCGCATCCAACCTGCCAAAATTACCCATTCCACATCGTAGTGCTGCAATGTCTGCACAATTTCCTCATCAAACTCTTCTCGACTTTTATAGTTGCGGTGATTCACTAAAACAGCTTCTACACCTCTATTGGCTGCTCTGACGGCTGCTTTAGCCGAGGGGTTATTGTAAATTAAAACTTGAATTTGGGCATTTAGCTGCCCATCTTGGATAGCTTGAGCAACTACATCAAAATTGCTGCCATTCCCAGAAGCCATAATTCCCAGTTTTAAAGGGGCGACTAGTTGACAATCGCTAATACTGGGAGAAACCAAGCTAGGGGTAGAATCAGGGCAAAGGGTCATAAACAGCTAAGAGGAAAAATTATAGATGCCAAAAATATATAGTAAATCGTGGTTGGATAACGATACAGTAGCTGCCTGGATGTTTCTCACGTAAATAGGTAAATTTTCATCATTTGATTTAGCAATGTCTTCTTCCATATTGCGATGTCTACGACGGGCTACGCCAACGCTTGATTAAATTTTGCTTATAATCTAGTCCGATTGATAGAGATAATATTCTAAAACTTGGTATAAAGGAAACAATACAGAGATTAAAGCCGCATAGGATTTGATCGCAGCATAGGTAAATTAAATGGCGAAGGTAGCGTTGCTGATTGGGGTCAGTGAGTATGAGCCAGGGCTAAACCCGTTGCCCAGTGCAGTTAGAGATGTGGAAGCAGTGTATGGTGTACTGCTGCATAGCGAGATGGGCGGGTTTGCCGCGTCAGATATTACCCTGCTAAAAAATCCTGAACGACAAGTTGTAGAAATGGCGATCGAAACGCTATTCTCTGGGCGGCACAAAGATGATTTGCTGTTGCTGTATTTTTCGGGACACGGCATCAAAGACGATCGCGGTAGGCTGTATCTCGCGACTCGCAACACCAGTAAGACGCCGATTGGAAACAACTGAGGCGAAGGCGATCGAAGATGAGGTGTTAGAACCGTACCGCAATGAGTTCCGCGAAAAACTCCAGCAGTATCAGCACGTGTTTACTGAACTACTGGAGCGAGACGAGACGATTACCGATCGCGATCGCCACGATCTGCAAAATCTCCAGCAAATTTTGGGGCTGCGGAATGAGGACACGATGCCGATTGAGGCACAGGTGGCTGCACGGTTTAAGACACATCAACAAAACCTGCAAACATATCAGCAGGCGTTTACAACGGCACTGCGACAGGAGTTTCCCTTGAGTACGGCAAGCCGCGATCGCTTACGGCAAACCCAGCAGCAATTAAAGCTTGCGAATGGAGATATTGCGGCGATAGAATGTCAGATTACGGCTGAGGTAGAGGCATATCACCAAAAACTCCAAGACTACAAACGGCTGTTTTTTACTGCCACGCAGCAAGAATATCCTCTCAGCGAGGCAACCCGGAATAATTTACGCCAACAGCAGCAGCGCTTGGGACTAGCGGATGTAGATGTTGCACCAATTGAAGCGCAAATCACAACACAGATTGAAAGCTATCATCAAAAGCTCCAGCAGTACGAGCAGGCGTTTGTGAAGGCGACGCAGCGCCAGCATTATCCAGATGAGGTGACGCGGAAACAGTTGCAGCAAACGTGGCAGACGTTGGAATTGAGTGAAGGAGATGTGAGTGCGATCGAGAAGCGGATTAATGCGGAGATTGAAACGCATCAAGCAAACCTGCGGCAATATGAGCAGGAGTTTACAAAAGCTATTCAGCAAGAATATCCGCTCAGTGCTATCAAACGCTCTCAACTAACGCAACGTCATCAAGCGTTGAATCTGACTGCTCGGAATGTGACTGCAATTGAAAATCGAATTGTGGCTGCGATCGAGGAACATCGGCAAAAGCTTCAGCAGTATGAAGAGGTGTTTAGAGAGTCGATGCAGTTTGAATATCCTCTTAGCGATGCTACTCGTGAAGAACTTAAGCGCTTCCAACAAATTTTAGAACTCAATGATGCGGAAATAGCTTCACTTGAAGCAATTATTATTCAATCATCTTCAGAAACAGAATCCCAGAAACAGCAAGAGAGAATCAGACAGCAACAAGAGGCAGAAAAACAACGACAAGAGGAAATAGTACGGCTGAAGCAGCAGGAGGCAGAAAAACAACGGCAGCGAGAGGAAGTAGAATATCGCCAAAAATTACAGCAGTATGAGCAGGAATTAATTAAAACAATTAAAGCAGGAAATTCCCTTGAGAGTGATGATGTTCGGCAGAGGTTAAGGCAATTTCAACAGACTCTAGGACTTAAACAAACGGACATCACTGCGATTAAAACCAGAGTTGTAGCAAGCCAAGAATTGATTAAACCTCCGATTCAGCAGCCAAGTTCTGTTCAATCTACTCAACCGACTCAAGAGCGAATAACCCGACAAAAGTTTTTGAAGTGGGCTGGCTGGGGAGGTGTAGGTTTGGTAATACCAGGGGTAGTAGGTACAATTATTAAGCAAATAAGAGTGACAACTATCTCTGTCGCTGAACCTAAATATATTCCCGTTAAGTTTGAAACGGTAAGGGTAGATGAAAAAGGACAGGTAATTAAACGATATCCTAACAAGCAAGCTAAGTTCTTTAAGGGGGACTTAGGTAATGGCATAACTTTAGATATGGTTGAGATTCCTGCTGGTTCATTTAAGATGGGTTCGCCACCCAGTGAAAATGGTCGAACCAAAGATGAAGACCCACAGCACGCTGTAAATGTGCCAGCTTTTTTGATGGGCAAGTTTGAAGTGACTCAGGAACAGTACCAGCAAATAATGGGTAGCAATCCGTCCTACTTCAAGGGCGCAAAACGTCCTGTAGAGAAAGTGTCCTGGAATGATGCAGTAGAGTTTTGCAAAAAGCTGAGTCAAAAGGCTGGGCGTAAATATCGCCTACCTAGTGAAGCAGAGTGGGAATACGCCTGTCGTGCAGGAACAACGACACCATTTCACTTCGGCGAGACGATTACAACTGAGTTAGCTAACTACAATGGGGATTACACCTATGCTTCTGCGCCAAAGGGCAAATCTCGCCGAGAAACCACAGAAGTAGGAACTTTTCCACCCAACGCCTTTGGATTATACGACATGCACGGGAATGTCTGGGAGTGGTGTCAAGATAGTTGGCATGACAGCTATAAAGGAGCGCCTAGTGATGGAAGTGCATGGATAGATAATGCTAGTCAATATCAAGTACTGCGGGGCGGTTCCTGGTTCAGCAATCCTATACTCTGCCGTTCCGCGTCCCGCTACAACGACGATAGGGCGGAGCGCGGCGACCACATCATCCTTATTGGTTTTCGTGTTGTCTGCGCGGTTGGGAGGACTCTTTAGCCCTTTATACTTTAGCTCTTTTGCGCTCTGCCCTTCTTTTCTTTACCCTTTTTGAGTGTAGCGAAGCGGAACGATCTAATTTTTTTTTGAAAAACACAGTTGTTGAAAAAGAATTCAGAAGTCAAAAAGTGACATGACCAGAGTTTATTTAGACACAAGCATTTATAATCGCCCCTTTGATGACCAAACACAGCCAAAAGTATTTCTAGAAACACAAGCTGTCATCTTAATTTTACAAATGGTCGAAGCAAAATTAATAGAATTAGTTAGTTCTTCAGTTCTAGAATATGAAAATAGTCGTAACCTTTTTCTTGTAAACCAACAGTCAATGGAGCAATACTTACAAATAGCTACATTGAGAGTATTGCTAGATGAAACCATTAGAGTGAGAGCAAAACAACTAGAACAACAAGGGATTAAAGCCATTGATGCTCTCCACGTTGCTTGTGCCGAAGCTTCTAAAAGTGATTAATCTCTTATCACTTGTGATAAGAGATTAATCAATCGCTGTCAACGTTTAACACTCAAAGCAATCAACCCGACTGATTTTATTTTGGAGATAGAAGATGACAATTAAAGTTATTAATGAACAGCAGAATTTACAAGAAGTAATGCAGATACTCTTTACACATTTAGAGCCATCCAAGGTAATGAAATTTTGGGCAGCTTGTAAATTAGGCGAAGGTGATTATTTACAACTAAAAGACAAACTGTTTGCTCAAGAGAATGTTGATAGTTTATATGAAAAAATTCAAGCCTATCAAGACATAGAGTGAAACTTGAAGAAGAATTCAGAAGCAAAGCCAGAGACGCTTCACCTACGTTCAGAATTAAGCCAACTAGAGATAATTATGAACCAAGAGCTTACTAAAGCGATGTCTCGAAATAGATTCGTTGCTCATATTTGGTTGCCTTTCTTGCAGAAATAATGCGCGTTAAATCATCACGATCTGTATGCCTTTTAGGTTAATAATTATTCACAAACTACAGTCGTGCAAGCAATTGAACGACTTTCTGGCTTAGGCTTAATTGTAATTTCTACATCATTACCTAAAATGTTTATAAATCTGATCAATCTATCTATTGAAAAATCTTTTAGTTTGCCTCTAGTTAAAGCAGATATTTTTGGTTGATCTATTCCAAGAACTTCGGCTGTTTGGGCTTGATTTAATTGGCGATTAGCAATAATTTCACTAATTTTGCGTGCAAGTTCTGCTTTAATTAAGCGCTCTTCAGGATTAGACAATCCTAGATCAGCAAAGACATTTCCGTTACTAATATAAACATCATTTTCGTTGCTCATTTTTTACTCCATTGTTTTTGCTATTTCTTGTAAATAATCTTCCTGAGCAACCTTGAGTCTCTTCTTAACTAAATCTATATCTTGTTTTGGTGTAGCAATACCGTGTTTTGATTTCTTTTCAAATGAATGTAATAGGTAAACAAATCCTGCAAATTTAACAGTGTAAATTGCCCTGTATGTATCTCCTTCAAAATCATCTACAATTTCTAAAACCCCAGTGCCTGTAAATCCATGCAAAGGTTTTGCGTCAGGATGCTTTTCACCATGTTGTGCTAAATCCAGAGCATAACCCATTACATCTTGCACATCTTCAGGGAAATCTTTTAAATCATCAAGAGCGCTTGCAATCCATTTGAGGGGTTTTTCTTGTTTTTTACTCATGTAATGCTAATTATGCTAATAATAGCATATTAAGCCAACAAGTAAGATAGTGGTATCAAAATAAGTCCATCACCAACTAGGTTACTTAAAGTATAAGCGATGCCTACGGCGGTCACTGAGCCTTGCCGAAGTGCTGTAAACTACGCACCTTCTGGGTTTTAATGCAAAACTTAGTTTAAAGACTCCAAGTAGAGATAATTATGAACCAAGAGCTTACGCAAGCGATCGCTAATGCTGGGAGAAACCAAGCTAAGGGTAGAATCAGGGCGTAGGGTCATAACAGCTAAGAGGGTTAATTTATAGATGCAAAAAAAATATACTAATACTAAGTCCTGGTTGGATAATGATACAGTAGCTGCCTGGGTTTTTCTCACACCAGCACTAATTTTACTAAGCGTTTTTATCATTTGGCCGATCGCCTATTTGTTTTACCTCAGTTTCACTGCTGGTAGCTTCACTTTAAAAGGTACTTATTGGATAGGTTTAAAAAACTATTGGCGCTTGTTAGCCAACCATGATTTTTGGCAAGTTCTGGGTAACACCTTTTATTTTACGGTTGCCACCATCATTCCCAGTTTAGTTATTTCCTTGGGACTAGCAGTGCTATTAAACCGCTCTATTCCCTTGCGGGGAATGCTGCGAAGTGCTTATTTTCTGCCTTCAATTATCTCACTTGTGGCAGCCGGTTTGGGATTTCGCTGGCTGTTTCAAACATCAGGTCCAGTTAACGGACTTTTAGCTTTTTTTAGCATTCCAGACATACCCTGGCTAGGAAACACATTTTGGGCAATGCCAGTACTTATTTTAATGAGTATTTGGAAACAATTAGGTTTCAATATGGTGGTTTTTTTAGCAGGATTGCAAGCAATTCCTCCCAGCCGTTATGAAGCAGCAGATTTAGATGGAGCAAATGCTTGGCAACAATTTTGGTATATTACTCTGCCCGGATTGCGCCCTACTATGATATTTGCAATCATCACTACCGCGATTTTTACATTGCGGAGTTTTGAGCAAGTTTTTGTGATGACTGGCGGTGGGCCACTGAATTCGACTAATTTGCTGGTTTACTACATTTATCAAGAGGCTTTTGGGCAATTTGATTTTGGTTATGCAGCAGCCGCCGCGACGGTGTTATTAGCAGTGACGCTGGTACTGGTTTATTTGCAACTACAAACCTGGGGAGAGGAGTAGAGGGGAGGGGGCAGGGGAAGCAGGGGGCAGGGGGAGAATTTTGGAAGTTGCTGAATTACCGTGTAAATATGCAATGTTAAAAAATTTAGTGCATTCAGTTAGAAACAGCTAGAGTTTTTACTTTTTTTTATATAGGCTGCGATATTCCCAAGGATTCACAAATTTAGTATCACTCCAAACGCCGAGCCGTTGTTCTTTGGCTTTAGCTTCGGCTTGTTGAACTAAGTCTTTGCTAGGACACTTGTTTAAATAAGGACGATAGACTTTTGCTAAACCTTCTTGCAGCAATACCTGTTGTACAAATGTGCCATTTTTTAAACGAACTTCAGCAATTTTGCGTCCATAGCGATCGCTATCTGTGATATTCAAAGTCACGCGATCGCCTCCTTGTTGCACAAGTTGTTGTACGCGTTCTTGGGCTTTGACACCCCAATTAAATTGATTGCGATCGCTACTGCGTTTACTCTGCTTTTCTTTGTTAGTATGAGCTATTTCTGGCGCATCTAGACAAGCAAAACGCACGGTAATATTTTTGCCAGTGGTATCTTTCACTACTAAAGTATCGCCATCACTGACTCGCTCAACTGGTTCTCCAAAATTACCAATAAAGCGATCGCAGCCAATCAAACCTAAAATTAGGATAGTTGCACAAAGCCAAAATCGCACTGGTTTAATTAATCTCTCCATCCAAAGTTACCTGATTACCTCATTACCTGTGTGGGATGATACTAGCAAAACGCAAAGATATATTTGTTAAGCTGCGACATACTGCCACAGGCAATTCCAAATGATAAGAGCCTCTGGCGGCACACTATAGAAAATGCGGATTAGTATAAGAATTGTAACCTTCCAATTGTCGGCGGGAATTTCTGATGAACTTCTTGACTCACGTTCTGCATTTAGCTGGTTCAGGTGCTTTTGCCTATTACTCTGCTGCTCAAATTCGTGATTCTAAAACCCGCCCTAACATCCTTGCGGGGTTTCAGTTGGCCGAATCTGGTTCTGTGCCGTTTTTATCTGCACTTAGCGATCGCGCTGCTGCCGAAGGCGATACATGGCTAGCCGAAAAACTAGCAAAACATGCATCAGATGAAACTAGGCATGGTAAAATTTTTGCCCACGCCTTACAACAGTTGAATAAACAAGTTATAGATTTTAAGGCTCAACCCCAAACTACATCTACAAAAAAATCACAACAGCGTAGTCCCTTTTTCGCAGCATTCTTTGAAGGCTACACTCAAGAACAGCTAAAACCGACTGTCATTGACTGGGATGTGTTTATGGCTAGCACATATATTCTTGAGTTAGATGCTAGTAAAGACTTTGCCCGAATGGCGAAAGTATTACCTGATAACGAGCCAACCTCTCGTAACTTGAAGTTAGGAATGCTTTGTATTGCTCAAGATGAAACTGGACACGCCGCTTATCTCTACGAAGCAATGATGCGACGGATGTCTGCTGCTAAAGTGCAACAACTCGTAGATATGTGGCGAACCCGCAAGGTAAACGCCCTGTTGGCAATGGTTGGTGGTATTCTCCAGCGTAATGGTGAAACGCGATCGCTAGTCCAAGATAGTGCGCCCTCAGAAATCGATTCTGAGTTGGTAGCTACGTAATTATAGAGCAAGCCTGAAAAAGGAAAGATTAAGCCCCCCTTAAAAAGGGGGCTTGGGGGGATCTTCCAAGGCAAAATATCACTATCCCAAGTGTATTGAATTATAGATATCCTTGAGTATCTAATGTTAAAAACTAACTATGAAAGCTGAAGCAGAAAATAATCTCAGGCTGACTTGTGAAGTAGAAACTACCCTAAAGGTGATTGGCGGACGCTGGAAAGTTTTGATTATTAGGGAATTAATGACTGGCGTTAAACGTTTTGGTGAGCTGCAACGGGCTTTACCTGGAGTTACGCAAAAGATGCTGACTCAGCAACTTAGAGAAATGGAGGAAGATGGCATTATTCATCGAGAAGTTTATCCTCAAATTCCGCCCAAGGTAGAATATTCTCTGACACCTTTAGGAGAAACTTTACAACCAATTCTTTATGCTATGCATGAATGGGCTGTTCAACATTTAGCTATAACAAATCACCATCAACATTAATTATAGTTGGATTCTACTACTCCCTTTTGCAATAGGATTATCTTGACTTTACTAAACTTGTTAAGACTTGATTTTGGATCATATCTACAACTTCTTGAAGTGTTTTTTCAGAAGTATTTATAATCGGAATATTTTTTAACTGTGCTTGTTGGTATAGGAATTAGCCCAGTTTTGCATATTACTGTTAACTAAGCCTGGTTGCTGTCGATTGTTAATTAAGCGATCGCGCATTATTTTAAGCCTCAGATGCACCTGATAAAAAAGAATGCTTGGGTGGTAAAGCAAGATGAGTCTTTCTTGCATCCAAATCAATACACTTGGTTTAAAGATTACTTGTGCAGATTTTATAGCAAAATAAAAATGTGTTTTTATTTTGATTTTATTCCTTATTTATTAATCATTATTTTTTAAATATTCAATCGCTGCCTCTAATTTTGAAGAGTAACTTTCAGCAAACCTTTCAAACCAAAGTCCTTCAGATGAAAGTGGATCTACTTTGGCTAACCATTCTTTTGCCTGTACTTTCAAAACCTCTAATTGTTTGGCTTTGAGTTGTTCTTGCCGAATTCGTTCTTGTTCTAATTCTTGCTGTCTTTTTAACTCAATAGCAGCATCCTCTTCTTCAAAATCAGCCTTAATTTCTGCCAAAAGATTATCCATCAAAGATGCCGATTTTGGCGATGATGGAATAAACGATTTGGGTGTGGCTGATTTTGACTGTTGCTGTTGTGGTTTTACTTCTTTGTATTCGGTTTGGAGTTCAGCTAACAGCTTATCAATGGAATCCATTTTTGCAATTCCTATAAATAGAAATAGTATGGCTAGTCATTAATGGCATTGAGTAGCACTTCCGATAGACTCAAATCTTCCATATCTTCCATAGTAATGGTGTCACAGATATCAAACTTAGCACCAGCACTTTGAAGTTCATCGTCTAAGACTTTGAGAAAGCGGGTAGCTTGTGGATCTGTGCCGACTTGAATGAAAGAAATAGCTAATTCTTCATCTCTATCGATACGACGAGAAGTTTCAATAATTACCTTCATGACTGCTTTGCGATCATCTGGTTCACCATCGGTAATCACTAAAATTGTTTCACCATTTGGCTTGGTTTGACCGGCTGCTTTGCGTTGAAGATAATCATCAGTTGCGTGTTTTAACACACCTGCCAAGTCAGTTGTACCAGAGGGATCATTTTCTCTGAAAATTTGTCCTACTATACTGGATGTCACATTTTCGTATCGCTTAAATTTCCCAGAGAATAAATAAATAGTGATGCCATCTGGATCAAATTGCTCGCACTTACTAGCTAAAGCTAAAGTAGATTCCTGTGCTGCAAACCATCTACTTCTACCGCCCTTTTGATCTTGGGTTGCCATGCTGCCACTTTTGTCGATAATTAAGGTATAGTCACGGTTTTCTAGCATTATTCATTTCTCCATTTAAGAGCCAATATTTATTAGACTTTGGGCTGATAGATGCATTAGTCAGTTATTGCGTTTGTTAATACATCTACAAGGCTCATTTCTTCTAAGTCATCTAAAGTAACTGTGTCGCAAATATCAAATTTAGCGCCGACACTTTGCAACTGGTCATCCAAAGCTTTCAGGAACTTAGTTGCTTGGGCATCTGAACCTACTTGAATGATTGAAATTGCTAATTCTTCATCACGTTCCATCTGGCGAGTCGCATGAATAATTACTTCAAACACAGCTTTGCGATCGTCTGGCTCACCATCGGTGATGACTAAAATCGTCTCTCCGTTTGGCTTGGTTTTACCAGCAGCTTTGCGTTGAAAGTAGTTATTAAGCGCATCTTGAAGTACACTTGCTAAGTTTGTTGTGCCAGCAGGGTCATTTTCGAGAAATATCTGTGCGACTTTGGCTGAGGTGACATCATCGTAGCGTTTAAATCTACCAGAAAACACATAAACAGTGATGCCATCGGGATCAAACTGTTCGGCCTTTCTTGCCAAAGCGAGAGTAGACTCTTGAGCTATTTCCCATCTACTTCTACCACCCACTTGGTCGGGTGTGGACATACTACCACTTTTGTCAATGATTAATGTGTAGTCGCGATCGCTCATCATAATATTCCTATGATTGTTACCCTGTGATTCTAGTCTAGTCTACGAATTTGACGATACAGCAAGCCTTTTAAGGTTTCGTATCAATTCTACTAGTCAAAAAAACTACGCTACAGATGATAAATGCGTTGGCGTACGCCGTAGGCATCGCCTACCCTCTTTCTTCGCGCAGAGAACAAAAAAACAACTATTTGACCCCTTCTGTACCACTAAAGGTCAATATAATTCGTAATTATTTCGTTAGCTAAATACCTCCACTTCTTCAGGAACCTTCATTTGGTCGAGAATTCTCCAAATTTCCTGTAACATAGGCTCTAACCCGGTGCGGGTAACTGCTGAAATTACAAAGACTGGCGCATAGGAAATATGATTAAGTTGGGTAGCTAACGCCTCCAAATCGACAGTTTCCCGATCAACTGCATCAATTTTGTTCAGCGCCAAAATTTGCGGGCGTTCTGTTAAACCCCGTCCATAAGCTTGTAATTCTTCCTTAATTGTGTTGTAATCTCTAACCACATCATCACTAGTGGCATCAATCAAGTGAAGTAGCACTCGCGTACGCTCGATATGGCGCAAGAAATCGTGTCCCAGCCCAGCCCCGTGAGCCGCGCCCTCAATTAGTCCGGGAATGTCAGCGAAAACAGTACCATCACCAGTAGGTTTCCGCACTACACCCAAATTTGGGATCAGGGTAGTGAAAGGGTAGTCTGCGATTTTGGGACGTGCAGCTGATAAAGATGAAATTAAAGTAGATTTACCAGCATTTGGTAAACCAATAATTCCAACTTCTGCCAAAAGTTTTAACTCCAGGCGCAGCTGCTTTATTTCCCCTGGCAATCCTGGGAGGGCGTATTCTGGAGCGCGGTTACGGTTACTCAAGAAATGCTGATTTCCTAGTCCCCCTTTACCACCTTGAGCAATCAACAAAGTCTGCTTAGGCTCAATTAAATCCCCTAGCACTTGGCCAGTTTCAGCATCATAAATGGTTGTACCACAGGGAACTTCGATAATTAAATCCTTTCCTGCTGCTCCAGTGCAGTTATTTGGCCCGCCACGAGTCCCTTTTTCTGCCTGAAATCGATGGTTATATCTGAAGTCCAACAAGGTTTGTAGGTTTTCGTCGGCAACGAAAAATACCGAACCGCCTCTTCCCCCATTACCACCAGAAGGACCACCAGTCGGCACATATTTCTCTCGCCGGAAGGCGACAATACCATCGCCGCCCTTACCAGCTTCAACTTCAATTTTTGCTTGGTCGATAAATTGCATACTTAGATAATAATGAGGAGTGAGGAGTTAGGAATTAGGAGTTAAAAATTATAACTCCTCACTCTTTACTTTAACTAAATATATGGTGAAACATCTTCACCGCATTTATCTGCCAGATAAGAGAGGGCGCGGAAACGTAAGCCCACTAGTTGCTCATACAAGGGGTTAATTTTACACATCGGCGGTATGTGGACAATTTTGCGTCCAAATAGGGTGACATCCCGCTCAAAGGGACACTGGGAAGGAATCATTTTACACAAAAAGCGGGCTACTCTTGGGTCTTGGATATCTAGCCCATCTAGCCAGTCTCGTAGGGGGTGTAGTGCATCAATTTGACGTTTTGTAAGTGCAGGGCTGGAGATAGTAGAGGTGGTAACTTGCTGTGGATGTTCTAGGGTGTGGCGAAGGGCTTCTAGTAAATCCTCTGGCTGTCCTAAGACTTGGCAGAACTGATGCAGAACCTGATCTTCGCTGGGAGAATAAGTACCATCTGCGATCGCTACCATCACTGCTGTCCTTAAGAAATTTTCTGCGGGTGGTGTACCTTTACCCAACACTGCGGCTAATTCTTCTGGTGTAATTACCTCCAGTGATTCGCATTTAATCTTAGGAGCTAATTCATTTTTGGTGATGCTGGCAATTAATTCTTGTTCTTGGGTATCAAAATTACCATCTGCCCAAGCAATGGTGAGCAGTCCACGCAACCAAGCGGCAATCTGTTCGTTGCTGTAGGGGGATTGAACGGTACTTGTCATAAACTCACGTCTCAAGCTTTCCTCAGTCACTACTAAACTACCCTACCCAGCAACTATGAAGATAGTGGGGCAGCACAGAAAAATCAAGAAAGCGCGTAGACGTAGCCGCCTCAAGAAATAAGCCAGAGAAGTTTTCAAATCGCAATAGTCGCTCTTAGGGTAAAATCCATTTGAGAGTGAACTTGAGAATTTTTTCTACTTAAACTGAAAAGGAAGATTTAATCTGTGTTGTGGAGGTATTGATGAATAAAACCAAAGTTCACCTCGGTGTCATTCAAGAAACACTACTAATTACCCTCTGGGCTAGAGCTTGTGAGCTTCAAGCAGCAGATCCAATTATAGTAGATCCTAAATCATCTGAGATTCTTGCAGCGCTCGACTACGAATTTGATAAATTTACTACTGCTAAATCTTCTCAGATAGGCTGTTGTTTACGAGGAACTATCCTCGACAACTGGGTACGTACCTACCTCAATCAACATCCGCAAGGTTCTGTTATCGAGATTGGTGCAGGGCTGAACACACGCTTTGAGCGAGTAGATAACGGCAAGGTTTGCTGGTTTGACATAGATTTACCGGATGTCATGGTTCTACGACGACAGTTTTTTGAGGAAACAGAACGCCGTAAATTAATCACGGCTTCTGTCCTAGATACGAATTGGATTGAGCATGTCAAGTCCACTACTAAACAACCTGTTATGTTTGTCGCCGAAGGCGTGTTGCAGTATTTCAATGAACAGGAAGTGAAACTATTGTTTGCGAATCTTTTGCAATATTTTCCTGGTTCATGGTTTGCCTTTGATTCCTTGTCACCGCTAATTGTGAAGAATCAGAAACACCATGACTCACTCAAATACACTTCGGCAAAATTTGATTGGGGTATCTCAAATATTCATAAGATTAAAGACTGGGATTCGCGTTACGAAGTAATGGAAGTCTGTAATTATGCCAATCTACCAGCTAAATATCATCGACGTTTTTCTTTAATAAATCGTTTACTTATGTTATTTCCTCCCCTGTGTGATTCGTCTCGTTTGGCATTAGTTAAATTAGGTTAGCTCTAAGCAATTAAGGTATACATAATGTTTTTATTTGGTATTGAGCATGAAGTCGCTTTTCTAAACAAAGAAGGAAAGTTTGCTGATTTTTCCCACACCAAATTTGCTGATTTCAATCAAATTATTGAAAAGCTACCTACATACCCCAGCGACTATCCTCAACTGCGCGTCGGGGATGCGGGTATTAAGATGAAGAGATGGTACATTGAGGGATTTGAAAGATTTGCAGATTCCCACAAAGTGATAGACTGTCATGCTAAAGGTATCGAAATTAGAACGACTATACATTCTAATATTCAAGGCGCTATTACTGAATTATCAGAAAGTTTTGACTTATTACGTGAGGTTGCTGCGAACTTTGGTTTCTCACCAGTTTTAGCCAGCTTTAATCCATACAATCCGGTTTTTGAACCTCATCCCCCATTAAACGATTACGAAATTAAAGAGCTACAGGCTTATCCTGACGAACAAACTGCTAATATTCACATGGTATCTTATGGTCCAGATTTAAATATTTCAGTGGCAAATTTATCTACTGAAGATGTGATTGATATTGGTAGAAAGTTAACTTATTACAGTCCTTATATTGTTCCTTTTAGTTATAGTTCCCCTTTTTATAAAGGAGGTTTATGGGATGGTTTATCGGTACGAACATTTATCAGGACCGGAAAAAGACCAGCGACTCTGGTTTTTATTGATAAACAAGAACAACTGATTAATAGCATACCTTCCTTAACAAAAATTGCCCGCATTCCGGCGGAAGTGGGACGCATTGAATTTAAGGCTTGTGATAGCTGTGATGACTTTTCTATCTATGCGGCTTTGTTAACATTATTGAAAGGTTTGGTGTTAGATGAAACTTTGCTGGGTAGAGCAACTGTACCCGATGCAATGTTACACCAAGTTTCGGCAAAAGAAGGGTTTGACAATGAGGATATTTTTGGGAATGCGACAAAAGTGTTGCAAGCAGCCGAAGTTGCTTTAGGAAACGACTCAGATGTTCATTATTTAACGCCTTTAAAAGTAATGCTGACGAAGCGAAAAACAAGATCCCATGAATTAATAGAAATGTTCCATCGCCTAAGTTCCATAGAAGAAGTAATAAGACAGACTTATCAAGTTTAAAATAAATTGGCAATGGGGACTCTTAAGGGATGTTTGAAAAGTTATTCAGGTTGTCTGCAATTAATAAAAGTTGCGTCAAGGGCAGTGGCAATTTTTACAAAACCTCACTTGTAAGCGAAATATGATGCATAGATGGGCTACGCCTGTGCTGATTGCTTCACATTTTATAACAGGCATTGACTATCCTTGTCTCAAAAGGTCAATTTTTACCAAGTTGGTTGCAGAAACCAAAATATATTTATTAAGTCGATATACCTGGAGACTGATTTTATTATAACTAAAGATATAGTAAATTTCATTCTATAGATTGATGCAGGCGTTAGCATTTTCAAAGTACAAGTAGAAACAGGGAACCTTGAAAGAAGATTGTCAATATAAAAACGTAATGATTTTGCTAAAGAATTAAGGTGGTATTTACTTATTATCCCTTAACTATTTCGATGCAGAAATCCTAAGACAATTTCTTCGTCAGGTTCGCTTATAAAGAACTTTCAGATTGAAGGGTAACTGGCTATTTTTATTATTGCTCTTTACCAAGTAAAATGCGATCTGTTGCTATTTCAGTGAAAGTTCTGCGTTGTTAAAGCTGTTATCGAGGATTTCAAATGAAAATTATTGCTTCTGTCTTAAATCCAGTACGCTTCCTAGTTGTGGCTTTTACTTGCGCCTTACTATTGTTATCTAGTGCTTTTCCTGCTTTTGCGATCGATAGCTACCAAAGTGACCCTACCGAAGCTACTACACAACTGCTTGACATTCAGGCAAAAACTGACGAAGCCGGTAAAGCACCACCAATAGGATTGAGAAAGACTCAAAAGGAAACTAACGAAGGACTTAATGAGGTTCAGGGAGCTGCTGATATTGATAAGCAGAAGCGTCCAGAAAATTCCCAGAGTGCAACTTCAGTGGAAGAAAATATAAAGAATGCATTGGGGAAAATTACAGGTAACAACTAAATTAATAGTTCTAGTAATTTTTCGATAGTAATGGGTGATTGCGTAAAAGCAATCACCCATTACTAATTAGTACTGTTAACGTGGTAACTACAATTTAATTATAAAAATATGTTGTCCCTGAGCACCTATAGTGAAACTGGGTTTGGATAGTTTTGATTAATTTGATTAAAGATAGTTTAATTGATAATTATATTTAGTATATTTTATTATTGTAGCCAAAAAAATCAATGAAGTCCGCTAATTACTAGAATATTGGCTTAATACTACCTATTAAGGCATAGAAATAGGAAGGAATGCAGTAATTAATTTCAGCCGACAATGTTACCTTTGGTTGATGTGGAATCTATCTGAATTTTGAGAAATTAATGAATAAGTTTGCTTAGGGATGGAAAACAATGCGTTCGATAAACATTGGTTTGACTGAAGAACAGCGTCAAGGTGTAATTAATCTGTTAAACCAAGATTTGGCAGATGCCTATCTACTGTTGGTGAAAACCAAAAAGTATCATTGGGATGTCGTTGGGCCTCAGTTCCGCTCTTTGCACCAGCTTTGGGAAGAACATTACCAGACGCTGACTCTAAATATTGATGCTTTGGCAGAGCGGACTCGTGCTTTGGGCGGTTATCCAGTTGGCACAATGGAAGGATTTCTCAAGGTTGCTAGCCTCAAAGAACATGCTGGTAATGTTCCCACAGCAACGGGGATGGTAGCTAATCTAGTGAATGATCACGAGCAGGTTATTCGTAACTTAAGAGACCATGTAGATCAGTCTGGTGACCAGTTCCACGATCAGGGAACTGCTGACTTTCTGACTGGACTGATGGAACAGCATGAGGAAATGGCTTGGATGTTGCGCTCATTTATTGAAGGCGAGGCACTGGGCCCAGATGGTAGACAGCCAACAGAAGGGGCTAAGACTCCTGTAGGTGTATAGCTCATAACGTCTGAGTAGAGGGTCGTTGTCTGTGAAACCGGTTAGAAGGAGGATTGATTCTTCCTTCTAAATGGCGTGAAAGAATGAATCTGCCTGCATCTACCTATTCAGCATATTCATTGCAAAAATAACATAATACAAACGAAACTAGGAGTTTTTAAGTGCCAGAAGTATATAAAGCAGAACGTACTATCTCTAGTGTATTTAAAGAACAGAAGCAAATTGATGATGTGATTCGACGTTTATTAGACAGGGGTGTGCCTAGAGATCATATTTCTGTCATGGGCAGAAATTTCCAGTCGGAAACTAGAATCGCTGGCTTTATTAGTAAGAAGGATGTGATTCTGGGAGGTTTGAGAACAGGAGCAGTTTTTGGTTCCTTGTTTGGTTCCTTTCTCAGCTTGCTCACGGGTGTAGGCGTACTGTTTATTCCCTTTGTTGGCCCAATTGTGGCAGCAGGACCTATTGGTGCGGTGCTGTTGGGGGCTGCTAGTGGAGCGATCGCAGGTAGTGCAGGTGCTGGTCTAGTATCGGTTCTAACTACTTTGGGGATGCCAGAAGAGAAAGCCGCTATCTACCAAACCCGCTTACAAGCTGGTGAATTTTTAGTGATGGCAGAAGTTCCGAGCGATCGCACTGGCGAATTTCAATTGCTGCTCGAAAGCGCTGGTGGCGAAGAAATTCACACAATTGAAAAAACTTTTGCTCGCCCTTGTCTTGGACAGTGCAACAGCCCACAAGACTTGTCTCCTGAAGTTCGCGCTCATCTTTCCGATGAAGCTCAACACACATTCATTGAGCGTTATAACACTGTACTCAATGAGAAAAATGACGAGTTCACTGCTGAACAAGCCGCTTGGGAGTCTGTTCATCAGCAATATGATGAAGATGAAAACGGCGTTTGGTCAAAAGCTAAACTAAAAGCTTAAAGATTTTCAAAAAATAGATTATCCAATTTTAGAAGCTGGGTAATTTTACTAGTACAAGACGGCGGAAATAAGCAGACCACTGAAAAGCCCTAAACAGCTTATTCCATAATACTTTTGACTTTTGAATTTTAACTTCCGCCTTGCGGTACTAGGCTTTAGTTAAGGGCGGGTAAGATGCCCATCTTAGAAGCAGTTGTGTTAGTCTGCGTTTATAGCGGTCCCCGCATGGGTAAGGTAAAGAAAAAATAGTTCATCACAGATAAATACAGATACTCATAGGGACACGGCAATGCGGTGTCCCTACCCGTAAAAATTGCTATATCTACGTTTTTAAATCTTCATTAGGGCAATTTATAGCTACCAACACGCAGATTTAACTGACCTTGACGCGGGTTCTGGGTGAATATAAATGCACCTTCTTCACTCTCACCACTAGATAAAAAGTCGATCTGTTGCTCTCCTGTTTCTGTAACTTTGCCGTTAATTAGTAACTCAGCCATAATTTGAACTGACTCGGCTGTATCTCCTCCAGTATTTACGACTTCAAAGGGAACATAAAATTGTGCATCGATTTCCCGAATTGTTTGTTTTTTAGTGACAGAAACGATGGGAGGTTGATTCTTTTCGTTCAACCAAGTGTAGCCTACCAGACTCACAATGATTGCTAGGATAACTGAGGCGATGCTGAATGTTACCCACTCAGCTATTGAGCGTGGTGGTTGTTCTGTTTTATTCATATTGCTAACCTTCCGGCTGCACCGCCAATAGTTGCAGGTAACCCCAGCATCAACGTGTGATCTAACCACATTGTCCAAGGGTCGCTAAAAGTTAACTTTTGAAAGAACCACAGCATAAAAGCGGTTGCTAGCAGTGATACTAAGTAGGACATAATGGTTTCGCTTGATGGTCGTTGGAAAAGTCCTTTTTGCTGTTTACGCTTTTGTTGGTCAGAAAAGCCTGCCTGAAATACAATGCCATAAGAAATTAGCAAAGATGTAGCGATCATTGCCAACTGCCAAGGTGGCGAGGCTGCGGCTGCAAGCATAGGAATTTCATCTGTTGGAGCAATGTTAAATGCAATGATGGTTGCACCAATTAGGGTTCCACCCACATCGGTAAAGGTGGCGTGTAAGTCATCCTCTTTGTTTTTAGTTGTGCTACTTACCTGATCGGTTCCTTGTTCTTTTGCATTACCATTTCTACTATCTCCCAAAAGCTGGTTGGCTAATGCTACACCGAGAGCGAAGGGTACACTTTCAAAGATAATTTTACCTAAAGATTCCTTTAAAGAAGTTTCTGGCGTCAATTCTCGCAATAGTAGCAGCATAAAGGCAGAACAAACTAGTCCAATCGCGATCGCTTCTACGGTATCCATTGCAACTTGATGAGCTAGCCAAGTATATCTGCGTTTCCGAAAACCTTCTATCTGATTGAGCAGGTAAACTACAATAAACATGAATGCGATCGCCATCATCATCAGTTGTGGTTTTGCCAATGATCCAATCCACCAAACCTCCATTGTGTACAGCAAGGGTATACCAAATAAAAATCCTCCACAAGCACCCCGAATAATGTCATTAATTTCACTCCTCCATACATTTTTTTGACGTTTTGTTGCCACTCCTTTACTTCCCTTTTGTTGAAAATTTGCTTTGACTATAGCGGTTCTCATTTGGGTGCAGTACAGTTTTGACCTTACTTCCATTCCTCTGTTCTCTGGGGAGAGAGGCTTTGAATCTTACTTCCATTCCCTCTC
The DNA here is from genome assembly GCF_014696655.1 of Nostoc sp. FACHB-888. Taxonomy (NCBI): domain Bacteria; kingdom Bacillati; phylum Cyanobacteriota; class Cyanophyceae; order Nostocales; family Nostocaceae; genus Nostoc; species Nostoc sp. FACHB-888. The sequence continues at coordinate 91,969 of NZ_JACJQM010000007.1, forward strand.
TTCTCTACGAGAGGCTTCTCTTTCAGAGACGCGAACGCGAACGCCAACGAGACGCTGCGCGAATGCAGGGAAGGGGTTGGGGGTTAGGTCTGTATTGGACTCAACTGCAAACCGCTATATACTAATTCTCTATGAAAATGCATATATAGCAATCCTAAATGAATCGTGAAAATCTCCCATTCCTCTGTCTGCGGTTTATTCCTTTTTGAAAAATTAGATCCCCGACATCTCAAAGAAATCGGGGATCTAGACAACACAACCTTTAAACAGGATTACTAAATATAGGACTCATATTTGATTTTTGAACAAAACTCAGTACACCTTTATTCCTTCTTCCCAGTAAAGAGTCCCTTACCTCTACGAGTGATTCAGAAATCAAATCGGATTGCTATATTCATATTTTTTACGTTGCGCTTACCCTGGTAGCACCTCGTACATATCTTAAGATAATATAATTTACCAAATTATTCTATCGGTTGATGGAAGTCAAAAATAATACACTATTGTTAGTTTATGTAATAGCTTAATCAACTACAAGCTGTAAATAAAACCATCAGCGCCGAAAAAAGAGTAGAAGCTACTGTAAAAAATATTGAAGGGAAAATTCAAGAGGTTGTGGGTGAAATAACGGGTAATCCACAAGATAAAGCTGAAGGACAAACAAAGCAAGCCCAAGCCCAAGCTACTCACACTGTAGAAAACATTAAAGACGAACTTAAGAAAGCTTTAGACTAATTTAGTTTTTGCAGTGCAAGTAATATTAACGATGATTTATTATTGATAGTCTAAGATTAATTACTCCACTAACTTTTAGGAAGTGGAGTTTTTCTGTTGTTGGCGTAAAATTTGAAAGAGGAATTACTAACAAACTGGTTGTTACCATGATTTTCTTAGCAATTTGATTCAACTAAGAACTGGCACGATTAGCTACTAAGTTCCAGATAAAGATAGCAATCATTGCCCCAATGATGGCAACAATTACACCAGGAATACTTAGGGTTGCAGCAGTTAATTGAAATCTTCCTGTTTCAAAAAGAGTAACTAAAACCCCCCCAATCACAGCACCTATAATACCTAAAGCCATAGTTGAAACAATTCCACCACCCTGACGACCGGGATAAATAGCTTTCGCGATCGCTCCAGCAATTAAACCTAGAATAATCCAAGCAATAATGTTCAGCATAATCTTATCTATCAAAAACTTAATAACTAGCTTAGAAATTATAATAGTGTTTTCCTTCTACCCAAAGATATAAGTAATAAACTTAAACCAATTCGCAATTCGCAATTCGCAATGACGCTCCTACGTCGCTAACGCTGCGCTAACGCAATTACGTTTTGTGTCGGGGTCTAAATCCCCGTCACAAAACGCGCTGCTTGATAGAAGCAGGGGACTTAAACCCCTAAAGTTTGTTAAATAAAAATTAATAAGCTGTCGCCTATCTAACTTGCACATTTTTTTGTGTTGACTGTTAACAGTCAACAGTCAACGAACCTCATGAGTTATTGTGTAATTTAAAGGCGTATGTCAGTTATGATTGCACCTTTATGATCATGCTTGTAAATCTTGCCTACACGGATACAACCGCACTAGCGGCTTCTCTTGAAGTACATTTAAGATGGGAAAATATCAATAATCATTGGGAGGAATCAATCGTCATGACTGTTATTGTTGCTAAGTGGACGATTGATGAATATCATCGCATGATTGATACTGGCATTTTGAGCGATCGCAAAGTAGAACTACTTAAGGGAGAAATTGTCGAAATGTCGCCGGAAGGGGAACCCCATGCTTATTGTAGTGATGAAGCTGGTGAGTATCTAGCAAAGTTATTGGCTGAACGCGCCAAAATTCGCCAAGCCAAGCCTATCACCTTACCTAACGACTCGGAATCAGAACCAGATATTGCCATTTTTTCGTGAATTGGTATAAGCATCTCTTTCTTCTCTTTGCGTCCTCTGTCTCTTCTGTGCGAACGCGAACAGCGTGTTGCAGACAGATTTTGCACGTTGAAGCCTCTCGTAGAGATGGCAGTAGCCTGTGGCAAGCCGCTTCTCTACGAGACGCTGCGCGAATGCGTCTACGTTAAAAAATTGGCTTTGGTAACAGAGTTTTAGCCTTAACTCAAGCGTATTGGGTTATCTTCAACATTTTATTTCCACCAGGTTGGAATTCGTATTCAACCTTTTCAATATCTATCTTGTAACCATTTAAAGTGTAATATTTAACTAGTTTATCTAAATGTTGTGAATGTTTCCACATTAAAGTTATGAGAGGAAATATTCGGACTTCTTTAGCAATCCGCAGCATCTCACCTATAGAATTTAAGTGGAAATCGTAATCGAGATGATCTGAATATAAAAATAATAAATGCGAACAAAGAGCTATATCAAATTCTTGATTTTTAAATGCTAATTTAGGTAATTCACCGACTGTGTATCTGTTGCTATTTTTGCCAGTTTCATAATCAGACAGAAATTCTTGAATAACTTTCACTCGATTCTGTCGTAAATCATCTGGAGATTTATGATAGCTCCATACCCAATCATTCGATGTAGCCCTGACTTGGTTAATGATGTTATCTACCACTTCATTAAATCTTTGCAATATTTCATCACCAGAAAATTGGTATAGTGGATCAACAGAAATTACACTTTTACCCTGATGTGTCATTTCTGCATTAAAGCTTGCTGGCCCATCCCCAATTCCAATGATTCTTTTATTTAAATCTGCATCTTTTAAATTAAATATTTTTATATATTCATCCATTGATCTCCCAAAAGGAACTACTTTATCTAGAACCATTGCCATAGAATTTACCTCGTCAATAGACTGATTAAACAGGATAATAGCAAAATCAAACAACTTTATACATTGCTAGACGGCAATCATTCAGAAGCACATCAAGGTCTTTTACAACTTTCAAAGGATTTCTGCATTTTAACAGAGCAGCTATTGTAACCTAATAAGGATTTCTACGTGTTCTTTTCTTTTGATTTTATTTTTGAAAAAACTCCTTACAACTCGAAAAGGCTAATTTTGTATTCCCTGTTCCCTGCCTATTGCGCTTGCATTTCTCTGCGAGACGCTTCTCTTTCCAGAGAGGCTTTGCCAACGCGAACGCACATCAGGCAAATAAGTATGGCTACACGATGCTGCGCGAACAGAAATCAAAGCGGATTCTTAATAGTTCAAAGATAGGATTTTTAAATACTCTTGTACAGCAGTAAATAGCCCCACCTCTAAAGCATCGGCAATCAGAGCATGGCCGATAGACACTTCAAGTATGCCAGAAATTGAACAAAACTTTTCTAAGTTTTGTAGATTTAAATCATGCCCGGCGTTCACTCCTAAACCAATTTCTTGAGCCTTTTGTATTGCTTTTTGGTAGTCTTGAAATACAAACTCTACATTGCCATTACGAAAAGCTGTAGCATAAGGTTCTGTATATAGCTCAATGCGATCGGCTCCAATCTCTTTAGCACGTTTAATTTGAGTTAAGTCAGTCTCCATAAACAAGCTGACTCGAACTCCGAGGTCTTTTAGTTCTCGAATAATTGGTCTGAGCCAAGAGCCATCTATAGCCAGATTCCATCCGTGGTCTGATGTGAAAGCATCTGGTGCATCGGGAACTAAGGTACACTGCGTAGGCTTTATTTTTCGGACTATCTCTAAAAATTTAGGTGACGGATTACCTTCTATGTTAAATTCAACAGTCAATATCTGCGCTAGTGCATCGACATCTTCGGGCTTAATATGTCGCTGGTCTGGGCGTGGGTGAACTGTAATTCCCTGTGCCCCAGCTTTAATACAGGTAGAAGCCGCTTCAATCACACTCGGTCTACCAAAATTTCGAGCATTCCTGAGTAAAGCGACTTTGTTAAGGTTAACGCTGAGATTGGTCATACTGCAAATATGTTACAATCTACTATTTACCGCCAAATAATGCATCTGATAACACCATATCTTTACACAATTTGAGATTTTAGGGGAAATACTTGTGTTTACAGCGCAGCCGCAAGCAGGGAAGACAGACAAAGCGTAACTTTGGCGGGGTGGGGTTCTTCAAGTTTAATAAGTAAGCGAACGAACATGACATCAGTATCGCCTAAATTATATGGGAGTATCAGATTTATTTTTTATAGTGGAGACATCCATTCAAAATGGTATGAGGAAACCTCACCCGACTATTTCCTATGACACACTCCTTAAGTTAGGTACTGATGCGTGTTCATGTATATATATTGGTAATAACTATACAGATGACTAACGTGGGGCTAAAGGAGTAAAAATGAAATGTATTTTGATTGACAGCGAACCACGTTATCTAGAGCTAGATGAACAGAGAGTTGACAACCTTTTTCAAATTTAAGACAGCCTATTTCTTGATTAATCTTAGTTAACTATGGTTGCCGAGTAAGCAAAATAAAATCCACTAGCGGCCTAATAGATAGTTTGCAATGCAAATTCTTAAAGTACTAACCAGAGTTTATCTTAGTCCGATAGACTTGGATGAGGCGATCGCTTTCTATGAAAATCTTTTTACAGAAAAATGTTGGTTGTGGTTTCAATATTCTGAGGCTGAGTTGGAACTCGCAGGTGTGGGTTCTATTCTTTTAATTGCTGGTTCGGCAGAAGCACTTTCTTCATTCAAGAGTACACACGCAACATTTCTCGTTGACTCACTTAATGATTTTCGAGAAGTACTTATTCAGCAAGGTGCAGTGATTCTGGCGGAACCTAACCAAGTTCCCACTGGAGCCAATATGCGAGCGATGCATCCTGATGGAACCATTATTGAGTATGTTGAGTTTGGATAATTAATTTTTACCCTAAAAAGGATCTGCTGTGAAGGCTGCAATCAAGTTAGCGGACTAAAGTAATACCTTAAAACGCTGGGAACTTATGCGCTAGTTGTGCGGGAAATTCAACTAATCTAAAAATTGAATTTAGTTGTGGCTCAGGCAGGAATGCTTGAGCCTTTTTACTGCAAAACTTGCTTGATAAAAGTTAAGCGATCGCAGATGATTATCGAGAGTTTGAAAAGCGTCTAGAAGAAGCTTTTCAAATAGTTTGGCAAGAAAGACAACCCATCACCAGCTTTGGGCAAGCTCAAAAGTCTTGATGAAGCTTTACACCGTGGTATCAACGTTGATATTGAAGTCGTAGCAACTCATTCTTTGGGAATACGTTCTGCGAAGCAAACTATTAGCTGGCAGGGTGCAATCGCTAAGTCTAGATAAAATTTAGGAAGATTTTTTCCCATCTGAAACCATTTGCGAGAGAATATAGGCTGCGAAATCTAGTAGCTGATCCAGCAAAAAGCCAATGATACCGATGTAGAGGATCACTTGAATTATGTAATCGACATTGCCAGCTTTATAAGCTTCCCAGAGGGTAAAGCCAAGTCCTTTTGGGCCTGTTAACATTTCTGTAGCAATAACTATAAACCATGCTACCCAAATGCTAACTTTCAAAGCATGAAATATATGAAATATAGCTACTCTAAAGTTCTTGTTCTGTCTTTGAAAATGCTGCATCCCTATTGCTGTATTAATAATCATCGTCCAGAGAGTTCCCACAAAAACTACTGTAATAGCAGCCGATTCGCTCTCTTGAAATGCTATTAGAGCAATAGGTAGCAAAGCTATAGGAGGGATACTATGTGGTATTTGAAATATCAGCCTAAATAGCTGATAAACCATGCTATTCATGCCTATTAGGTATCCGATAAAACTACCTAACACGGCGGCTGGAATGTATCCCACAAATAACCGTTGCAGGCTAGCTAAAATGTCTAAAAACATATATTTTCTCTGCCTCAGTTATCATTGAAGAAATTTAGAAAATACTGCGGCAACAACACTGAATAACTGAGATAAAATGTGTTAAATTACACGTTATATTTGAGAACTACAAAATTTTTTATATCTTCTCCTTGTTGATGATTAATCAAAAAAATTTAGGATTATTACGATGTGTTAGTAGTAAAACAAAGAAGAGGTAAAACTTGACTTTAGTAAACTTTATCAGAAAAATAAATCCTGATTAGTAAATTAAATACAATTTCCATAATTTACTTAGTTGATGATTTTATTAAGTATGAATATTTAAAAATTTTAATAAATAGCAAAATTTGTTATTACCAATACAGATAAGAAATAAAACAAGAAGTAGAAGAATGAAATTTATAAAAAGGCGTTAGGAAAACCCACTCTTTTTAAAGATGGGATGAGACACCCCGACGCTGTTGACGGTTGACTCTTAAACGTCAACAGTCAACAGTCAACGAAATAACCTTGTACAGTTCAAGCTTGGCGATTACTTCCCTAAATTGCGCTTCATTTGTTCTAACTCATCCTGAGTTTCCCAGTTACGGAACTTCTCTTCTAAGTCATCAAACCCACTAGTAGAATAACTGCTAGTTTTATTCGACCATCCACTGGTTTCAAAACGCTGCTGAGTTTGCGCTTTAGCACGGGCTGTCTGTGCTTCGACAGCTTTAGCTTGTACCTCCTGTCGCCGTTGCTGAATTTTTCGCAGTAGTTCCTGAGATTGGTTAATGCGTTCTTTCAGCCCTTGCATATGTCCCCAGCGCTGATTTCCTTCGCGCAACAGGGCTGCTTCTCGCTCACCCGCAGCAGCCGCTAAATCTTCCCTACCAGCATTTTTGGCTTTTTGAACACGGATATGCCAACGCTGAATTTCTTGAGCGGTGGACAGAATTTCTTCTTGCGATCGCTTCTCTTGTACTTGTAAATCTGCGATCAGCTTTAATGTGCCTTCCTCTTGCTCACGCAGCTGTTCTAACAGCGCCTCTAACTCCAAATGTGGATTATTACGCAAGAATTCTTCTAAACGGTTTTCTAAAAACCGACTCAAATCATCAAATAAGCCCACTGCTAGAACTCCAGAGATCGGGTGCGTGACTATTTTATTGTAGTAATTATTATCGTGGGCGGAATTTAAATTTTAAAAAACAGAATTCAGGAGGCAGAATTCAGAATTAAATTTTGTTGACAATCCTTCGGAAGTAGCACTTTTGCAACCTGTGAAAATTTAAGTGAACTTCTAGGTGTTAGTTAGATTGCATAGTTGGGAAGAATGGATTTGGTGAAACTACGCAAGCAACACTGACTTACAACATGAGGCTTTAATCAGTATGAGTTCTGATTTTCAACCACCACCTAAGAGTTTGTCCATACTAGCTTCTGTCGGAGGAGTAGTTACTGCTGTCATAGCGATCGCAATTTTTAATGTTTGGTCTAAGCAACTTTCACAAACTTCTATAGCAAAACCTAAAATATCAACATCTGAAACTGCTTCACGGCAGTCGGTACAACCAAAAGAACCCCAAAGCTCCCTTTCTTTGAGTAAAGAAGCTGAAAGAGTTGCCAGCCTTGATGCAAAATCTGTAGTTTTACCAGGTCAAGCTATTCCTAAGAGTCAACTAACAGTAGCGATAATTCCCTATGTTGCTCCTGGAGTTGGAAAACTAACCCTAGAGGAAACGACAACTGCCCGTCAGGCTTGGTCATACTTTCAGCGCAACTGGAACGATGAAACTGGCTTAGTCAATTCCGTTGATGGCTTTGCCTCGGTCAGTATGTGGGATCAGACAGCAGCGATCGCAGCCTTAGTCAGTGCTAAAGAACTCAATATCGTGCCTGCGGCTGAATTTGAAGCCAAAATGAGCAAAATGTTGAAAACACTGGCATCTATGCCTTTGTATAAAGGGGAACTACCCAACAAGGTTTATAATGCTAAAACCCTCGTACCCGTCAATTATGGTCAACTAGAGAAACGCGAAGAAATTGGTTGGTCAGCAATTGATTTAGGTCGGATGGCAATCTGGCTGAAAATTATCGGGACAAAGTATCCAGAAATGCGGCTAGAAACAGAAGCAATTTGGAAACATTGGCAAGTCAAGCGTCTAACCAACAATGGACAAATGTACGGTACTGCCGTGATCAAAGGCAAAGAACAGTACAACCAAGAAGGTCGCTTGGGCTATGAGAATTATGCTGCCTATGGTTTAAAGCTTTGGGGCTTGGATGTTAAGAAAGCCTTGGACTATCAATCTCATGCTGCTTTTGTTGATCTTTACGGACAGGGAATTCCCTACGATCGCCGCGACTTTAAAAACTCTGGAGCTAATAACTACGTTCTTAGCGAACCCTATATTTTAGATGGCATCGAAACTGGGTTTCAAGCTTTGCCTAAAGCCTATGCCGATCGGATTTTAGCTGCTCAAGAAGCGCGTTATAAAGCGACAAAACAATTAACTGCTGTTACCGAAGACAACTTAGATCGCCCTCCATACTTTGTTTACAGCAGCTTGTTTGTCAACGGTGAACCTTGGGCAACCATTGCAGATACCGGACAAAAACACAACGATTTGCGTTTTCTTAGTGCTAAAGCTGCGATCGGCTGGCATGTGCTTTACAATACTACTTACACTAGCCAATTATTTGATTTTGTCCAAGACAACCTCAAGTCAAAAGATGGCTGGTACAACGGTTTCTATGAATCCCTGCGTCAGCCGAATAAAGCTCTCACCGCCAATAACAATGGCGTAATTTTAGAAAGCTTGCTGTATAAAAAGGTTGGACAACCACTTATCGTTTGGGCAGGAGTTAAAAGTCAGAAGTTAACCCAGAGGGCTATTAAAACACCGTAAGTTGCAGCTAAGATTCTCAGGTAGTACAAAACTGGCGTTGCATATCGGAAGAAATGTACTTATATAAATCTATTCATCACTCGATTCAGCAACGCCACCCTAGGGCAAAAGTCTTTGAACGGATACTGAAACATCTGCAAATGCTAACGGTGTAACCGTTCCTTGCTTAATAGTATATTCTTCAACATACTTACCATTTTGAGGGTTTCTGAACACAATCATCTGTTTAGCAGATAAACTTAAAACCCAATATTCTTGAATCTCAGCCGTCGCATAAATCGCAGCCTTAATCTCCAAGTCCTTGTTTAAGCTTGTGTTGGCAACTTCTACAATCCAGAAAATATCTTTAGGAACAGGATGGCGATCGCTGTAGGATGATTCTGGAAGTCGAACAAGTGCAATATCAGGTTCGGGTTCCGAGTTGGATAATGTAATGGGCCCATTGAAACGAACATCAGCTTTACCTGAGAGCAATTCTTCTAAATATTTTGCACCTCGTTTTGTTGTGGTGTAGTCAATTGGGGTTTCTGGACTCATCTCAACAATTTCGCCTGCTAGCAATTCCACATGACGACCACGCAGAATGCCCGCCTCAACCATGCGATGATAGTCGTCTACAGACCATTTAGGCAACGTCTTCATAGCAGAACTGCTCACATTCTTGTGATAAACCTAGTTCAATTTTATAGTTGTTGAATTGCGTTTGTGACAATCTGAAAATGCGATCGCCATCTTTGGCTGACAACCAACTACTCGCTATCTTATGCCCCTAACTGCTGTAATAACTGATGAATTGACAAAACGGGTACGGTTGAACTCAAAAAACCTTGCGTTTCGCGTGTCACAATAGCATCTAAACCTTGAGCAATAGCACAAGCGATTTGAACAGCATCTTCAAAATCAGCCAAACCAGATCCGAACGCTGATTTTAAGACGGCTCGATTAACGGGACAAATTTCCATAACAGTCAGCGTTTCTGAAACTGCTTGCCGTGCTTGCTCAATGCTGCGCGTGTGTTTTCGGGAAATATAAAAAATATCTGTAAGTGTTGTTGCTGTGACATATCCAACGACACGAGCAGAATCAATCTCCTGAAGCAACAGTTCTGCGTCTTGGAAAAATGGCAATCGCTGCAACAGAAAATCTAAAACAATATTGGTATCAATTAAAACTTTCATCAAAGATACTTGTTCACTCGCCGCTCTTCTAACATTGCAGCCACTTCTTCATCAGTCGGTGCTGGCTGGTCTGTTTTTAGCAAGCCTCGCATCCGTCTAATCGCGCTAGAGCGCTCAGGCTCAGAAATTGGCGTGTCTTGCAAGGACTCAATGATGGCGCTCACCAGTGCAAGGCGATCGCTTGGTGGTAGCTTTAAGACTTGCTCCTTCAATTCTTGTAGCAACATAGACGGCTCCTATAGTCGAAGGTGTCTACTATCTAGTATGGGCGATCGCGCCTTCTATGACCAGATTTCTTGACCCTGCTACAGTTCCCAAGTGTTGGTCTTATCTTTATTTTGCGATCGCACCCCATCTCAAAAATTATCAGCGATCGCGGGAGCAATCTCCAAATTGGTTATAAAAATACGCGTAATTAACCCGCATACTTACGTATTTTTGTACGTAAGTATAGTCTTTTCGGTATATTCCTGGCTGATATCCAGAAATTTTCTGCATAACATGATGCTACTCCACTGAATTGATAAAGCTCGATTTATGAATATAACTGTAAAGATGCGCTATGACGCTGTTAACTGCTAACTTCTTCTTTGCATTATGATATACAAACTCCGTCAACAAAAGCTGTTGAGATGGATTGCATTGTTCCTAGTTGGGACATTTCTGCAATTGTTGTTTTACATCCCGACACCAGTCTTATCCCAAAATTCTAATAGCTGTAGCAATATAACAGCCCCACTCACACCTGAAGAACAAACTTACGCTCGTTCTGCTTGGCAGTATTTTGTCAAAAATTATCAGCCAGCAACAGGATTTACCAATTCTACTGGGGGTTATCCTTCTGGTACACTCTGGGATATGGGTAATTACCTAATGGCGTTGAATGCTGCACGCTGGTTGAATCTCACTGACCAAGCAGACTTTGATGCTCGTCTCAACAAATTTTTGACAACTCTCAGCAGCTTGAAGTTATTTGAAGATACCTTGCCCAATAAAGTTTATAACGCCGCTACTGGACAGATGGTTGATTATGGTAATAATCCACTGGAGCGGGGTATTGGTTGGTCTGCTTTAGATGTTGGGCGAATCCTGGCTGCGTTTGATGTCATCCGTACTTGTCATCCGCAATATAATGATTGGCTCAAAGGAATTGTAGCGAAGTGGCAGGTGGCGCGATCGCTCAAAGATGGACAACTTTTTGGTGCTACTGTTCTCCCAGACAACACAACGTTACTGGTGCAAGAAGGACGACTCGGCTACGAAGAATATGGCGCTAGAGGCTATGAACTTTGGGGTTTTTCTGCACCAAAAGCTATTGCTTTTGAGCCATTTAAGTTAGTCGAAATTAATGGCGTGCAAATTCCCGTTGACACGCGTGACTTTCAAAGCACTAACGCTAATAATTACATTGTTAGTGAATCTTATATCCTTGATGGGATTGAATTTGGTTTGCAAGGTGAGTTAGCTGATTTTGCTGCCAGAGTTTTAGAGGTGCAAAAACGGCGCTATGATACCACCGGTCAGTTGACTGCGGTCACAGAAGATAATATTGACCAAGCACCTTATTTTCTCTACAACACCGTTTATGCAAACGGTGTAAACTGGGCAACAATCACGGATACCAATCAACCTTATCCACAGTTTCGCAGCATTAGCACCAAAGCTGCTTTTGGTTGGCGCTATCTCTTTCCAGAGAATGCCTATGCCCAAAAACTTTTTGATGCAGTCAAGGATCTCCGCAGTCCTGATGACAGTGGTTACTATGCTGGTATTTATGAAGAATCAAAACAACCCAATAAGGCTTTGACAGGTAATACTAATGGGCTGATTTTGGAGATTTTATACTACAAAGCTAAGGGAAATCGCCCTTTAATTACTTCTGGTTCTGTGAGTGTGTCTACTGGCAAGCCCAGTGAAGAAGCTTCTCCTGCAACCCCCTCAAATCAACCAAGTTCTACTGTTACGACTCCGACTGCTCAACCAAATTCTACTGTTACAACTCCTACCGCAACCCCTGCGGATAGTTCTAAACCTACAGAAGTGGCCGTTGCACCTATTCCACCAGTGGATAGTCCCAAATCATCTAACCTCAAACTAAATCGATCGCTCTCAGTAATTGAACGGCGCTATGCAGAGGCAGCTTGGCGATACTTCCAAGCGAATTATCACTCTAAAAGTGGGCTGATAAACGATCGCAGTGATTTCAAAGGCGCAACTTTTTGGGGATTGGGAGATTATCTGGCGGCACTTCATGCAGCGCGATCGCTCGATATAATTACCCCCAAAGAATTTGACAAACGCACCCGACATCTTTTAGCAGCATTGACAAAATTACCATTATTTGCAGGAGAGTTACCAAGTCGGGGTTACGATACGCGATCGCTACAATCTGTAGATTACGGTGGAAATCCGATTCCAGATGGAAACGGCTGGTCAGCTTTAGATTTAGGTAGAATGCTGGCAGCGCTTTACAACTTAAAAACTTGTCATCCAGAATACACGGCTGCTGTAGATAAAATTGTCCTAGATTGGTCATACTTGCGTGTGGTACGCGAGGGTATTCTTTCCAGTGCTACCGTTACCAAAGAGGAAGATGGGCGATCGCTTACCCGCGTCAACCCCGAAACCCGTTTGGGTTATGAGGAATATGCAGCTCGTGCTTTTCAATTATGGGGATTTAATGTTGAGCGTTCTGCTGTTGGCGGTGAATATCAAACAGCTTCAGTGGAGGGGGTGAAAGTCCCAATCCAACGCCGTCGCACGGATACTAACTCTAAAGTTAACCAATACACAGTTAGCAATCCATTCTTACTCTATGCACTGGAGTTTGGACTAGATCCAAAAATGCGATCGCTCTTTGAGCCAATTTTCCAGGCGCAAGCTGAACGTTACCACCGCACCGGCACTCTCACAGCCTCAGCCACCACCCTAATTGATCGTAAACCTTACACTGTCCACAGTTCAATTACTGGAAAAGGTGAGCCTTGGGTGGCTTTAGGAGATGACGGTCAACCTGTACCAAAGGGGCGATTAGTAAGTACAGCAGTCGCTTTCGCCTATCATGCCTTGCTTCCAGAAAACAAGTATAGTCAACAGTTACTGCAAGGAACGACTGACTTATACAATCCATTAACTGGGTTTTATGAGGGTTTCTATGAAGCCACAGGTAAAACGGCAATTGGTTTCACCAGCAGCACCAACAGTATGATTTTGCAATCTTTGCTGTACAAGGTGATGAATCAACAACCCCTAATTCGTCCGGCTACCAACATGAAATCTCCTTGGTGGCAGGCTGTTACCAAAGGAGATTCTGGGCGAGGTCTACCTAGTAGTGCCATACAAAAAACCAAGTTAATTTCTGATAATTCTGCAAGTTACTGGGTTTCAGGTAGCAAAAATACTTCACTAGTAACTGGTACAAAAGTTGAGGCAAGGGAGCAGGGAGCAGGGAGCAGAGGGGATGGAAAAGAATGAGGATTTGACCCCACCTGTTGCGCTAGCTTTGCAACTCGCTGTAATTACAAAGCCATGTGTTGTTATTAATCAGTTGTATTTGGGAATACTTGTACATGATGCAGTTAGTAGCTTGCACGAGTAACAGATATCTCGATTCAAAATCCCTAGTTATTCCTTCAAATCTATGAACAAGGTACGACTGGCGCTGACGATGCTGATTTTACTAGGAAGCATCTTTGCGAGTAAAAATCTCATGGCGGTTGCTGATGCCTCTAAGCAACTCGAGAACCGTCAATTAAAACAAATTCGCAACCAAACAGCTTCCAAAACTCCTGTACTACTGGGACTGTACACCCCAGATTACATAGGAAGTCAAAGTACAATTGACAACCAATTGCGTAAAGTCGATCAATGGGTTGGTAAGCGCCATTCTATTGCTGGATTTTTCTTTGATATCGAAGACTCAAATCCTGCCTACAACATCCCCGTTTCTCTAGAACAACTGAAGCGCAACGGATACACAGCCTTTATTAATCTCAAATCCACTCGTTCCGCAGCACAGATTGCTAGGGGAGACATAGATAGTTCTCTGCAAAAAGTGGCAAAAGCATACTCTAACTGGGCAAAACAAGGCGATAACCGTATTGCGTTTATTGCTCCGTTGCAAGAGATGAACATTCCTGGAGAAACATACAGCAAAGACCCGCAGAACTTCAAGTTAGCTTACCAACGTATCCAAAAGATATTTAAAGAAGCTGGCGTATCTTCACAAGCAATCCGTTGGGTATTTGCACCTAATGGTTGGAGTGAAAACAATGAACATCGCTTTGAAAACTACTATCCTGGGGACAAGTCGGTAGATGTCGTTGCCTTTAGCGCCTACAACTGGGGGTATTGTAGTAATTCTTCTTGGAAACACTGGAGTAGCCCAAAAGAAGTTTTTGAACCATACATTAAGCGGATGAAGGTTATGGCTGGCAGTAAGCCGATTTTCATCGCTCAAACAGCTAGTACGAGTAATACACAATATGGTTTGCCCAAGACTGCCAAAGACCAATGGTTACGAGACTCTTACACTCAGCTAGCTGCGATGGGCGTGCGAGGCATTCTTTACTTCAATATTAATAAGGAATGTGATTGGGCAATTAACAGTAATAGCGGTAAATCTCCTGGTTATAAAGATGCGGTAAATAATCCGGCTTTCGGCTATTTATCTCCTGCTGAGTTGGCAAAGAAAATATAAATGGCAACAAGCGGCATCAAAAGCATGATTTTGCAATCAGTTTTGTACGCAACAACTCAACAACCCCTGCTTTGTCCAAGTTCTGCGACATGGCAATGTGCTACCCCATCTATAATCATTGCTGCCCCTGATAACTTTAACCCTGATATCCCAACACCACCGTCACAAACCGTTCCAAAACCTACTGCTCCTATAATCACGCCATTACCGCCAAAACCAAAACCGACACCACCACAACCAACTGCTACGCCAGAAAAACCTGCTACTCCAACGCCCACAACTTCTTTCCCACGGTTAACCCAAGAAGCGGATAAAATTGCTGCCGCGCGGGCTTGGAAATATTTTGAGCGTAACTGGAATCCCCAAACAGGTTTAGTAAATTCGGTAGACAACTTGCCTTGGACAACTTGGTGGGATCAGGGTAGCGCCTTATTAGGAATTCATGCGGCTTACCAGTTAGGGTTATTGCCGAAAGATGTTTTCCAAAAGCGAATGAACACATTGCTACAGACGTTGGAAAAACTGCCGCTACCTGCAACTGGTTTGCCCAACAAAGCTTATAGCACCCATACTACCCAGATGCGTCATCTCAATGACACACCCGATCCCAAGGGTACAAGTGGTTGGTCAGCTTTGGATATGGCGCGATTTTTATTAGGATTGCATATTATGCGATCGCATTATCCAGAATATAGCGATCATATTAATCGTATCGTCGCTCGTTGGCATACATCGAAACTTGTCAAAGATGGTTGGTTAAACGGTGCTATTCCTAGAGCAGGTAAACTTCTCCAAGTGCAAGAAGGGCGATTAGGCTACGAGCAATATGCTGCTCAAAGTTTAAAGCTGTGGAATCTTCCAGCCACTAATGCTCTCTCTAATCCACCAGCCAAGATGGTTAAGGTTGATGGTGTTACGCTGCAAATTGACGAGCGTAATTTCAAAAATTCTGGAGCTACTAACTACCTGACAAATGATCCTTATTTACTCTGGGGTTTAGAAATAGGTTGGAATGATGCTGTTAAATCTCAAGTGCAAAACCTTTTAAAAGTGCAACAACAAAGGTTTAAACGCACTGGAATTTTAACTGCTGTAAATGAAGATTCTTTAGATCGTCCTCCTTACTTTCTGTATTACAGCGTCTACTCCAATGGCCAATCTTGGCAAGCTGTGAACACCAGTGGAAAAACCTATCCCCAATTACGGTTTGTCAGTACCAAAGCAGCATTTTCTTGGTTTGCGCTCATGCCAGATGAGCCTTATACGAAAAAGCTGCGAGACTTCGCTCAAAATTTATCCGATAAAAATCGCGGCTATTTTTCAGGAAAATATGAAAATTCCAAACTAGGTGTTAATGCTTCAGTTGATATTAATACGAATGCAATCGTTTTAGAAAGTTTGCTTTACCAAGCTAGAGGTAGACATCCACTAGTACTTGACCTTTCAAAAATTAAAAATTAAGACTTAAACGAATTCAATTTTTAATTGTTTTAATTACTGGTACTAACATGACTTCAGTTTCTATTAGTGATAATTCCTCCAAATTTCCCGGCAACACTCGCTCATCGCTCAAAAAAAGAACGCTGTTATTTCGCTACCTAGCAGAAATAAATTTAATTTTTGGGTTCTGGTATTTGCAATGGCGCATCACCCATTCCGTCAATTTTGATGCACTATGGATCTCTATTCCTTTACTGATAGCAGAAATTTATAGCTATTTCGGCGGTGTAATGTTTGTAATTGGGTTATGGCGTCCCTTAGTGCGACAAGTTAAGTCTTTTGACCAGATGATCCCACCTCTACCCAGATCAGAATGGCCAACAGTAGACGTGTTTGTGACCTGTTACAACGAGCCGCCGGAAATTGTAGAAGAAACTGCCAAAGCGGCTCTAGCAATGGATTACCCACCAACAAAGTTATGCGTTTATGTCCTAGATGATGGCAACTCGGCTGATATGCGGGCTATGACAGAAAGATTGTGTATTGAGGATTTACAGTCACCACTACTACAACAAGAAGCCAATCGGATTGATGCAGAACACTCTTGTTTGCTGGAACGCCTGAAGCAACTGGAAAATTTAACACCTAATACTCAAGCTGCTGAACAATGGTTGCAATCATCATCGGAACCAGTGGTTAACCAAATTGCTACCGAATTTGTGCAAAGTCTGCGACAGTTTATTCTTTGGCTACCTCCAAATCATCAAAGTATTAGCGAACGCCTAATTACTGAAAAGAAAGCTTTAGAAAAAACTATTCGCAAGAAAGAACTAGAACTGCTGGAACTCTCCCGATTTCGCTATATTGCTCGTCCCAAAACGCCTGGTGTAGCGCATCATGCTAAAGCAGGCAACATCAATTACGCGATTTTTTCTGGAGAAACGGCAGGAAATTTTATTGTTACTCTCGATGCTGATCACATTCCCAAGCCAAATTTTATTAAGCGAGTTCTACCTTACTTCTACACATATAATCTTTCAACAGGAAAATACGACCAGAATCAAATTGCTTTTGTACAGACTCGCCAGGATTTTTACAATATTCCCCCAGGCGATCCTTTCGGACATCGAGCAAATTTATTTTATGGGCCACTTCAGCAAGGTAAAGATGGCATGAATGCTGCCTTCTATACGGGCACAAATGCAATACTAAGGCGTGAGGCATTAGTTAGTGTAGGACTGCAAAATTTTGCTGATGAATTTGCCAAAGATGAAAAACGTTTAGATGAATTTAATTTAGTTGGCGGGGTATCGAGTAATAGCATTACCGAAGATATGAATACAGCCATGCGTCTGCATAGTGCTGGCTGGAAATCTATTTATCACAATGAACTTTTGGCAGAAGGTTTAGCGCCAGATGATTTGAGTTCTACTCTTAAACAACGGCTACGCTGGGCACAAGGAACTATCCAAGTGTTAGTAAGGGAAAATCCACTGACAAAATCAGGGCTAACCTTTTGGCAAAGGTTGCAATATTTTAAGACGATGTATAGTTATTTCTCTGGTTTTGCAACTTTGGTTTTTATCTCTTGTCCAATTATCTATTTTTTTACGGACATTGTTCCAGTTAAAAGCTACGGACCTGACTTTGCCATCCACTTTTTTCCAGCTTTTATTATCAACCGGCTCACTTTTTTAGCAGCGACCTGGGGTATTCCAGCTAGCGAAGTTTGGCGCTCTGAACAATATGCGATCGCTTTATTTCCCTTATTAATCCAAGCTGTATGGAGTGTATTCACAGGACAAAAAATTAATTTCCAAGTAACGCCTAAGCAACGGCAATCTGGAATTTATCTTCGACTAGTTTGGCCACAGTTAGCTGTCTTTATCCTTACTATCTTGGGGATGTTATGGAGCCTTTACCGTTTTGCCATTGGTCATTTAAATTATCCTGAAGTTCACCTACTTAACTGTGCATGGGCTATCTATAATTTATTACTTTTGTCGGGGATTATTCGCGCAGCTGTTTGGCAACCTCCGAAAGAGGTTTAAGAGCAACGCGGAGACAATGAGAATAACTTTTAACTCCTAACTCTTTTATCCAATCTAGAAAAAAACAGCAATGAACACTGATTCAGATTCAAAAAACTTTGGTCAACTAACTGTTTTAACAATTTATGCTCATGCTGATGATGAAGTTCTACCTGCTGCTGGCACTCTCAGTTTGATGTCTAAAGCAGGATGGAATGTACGTTGTTTAATTTTGACTGACGGTAGCCTTTCTAGTTCGACTATTAAAGGTACACGTTATCAGGAAGCAGATGCAGCAGGTAAAATTATCGGTGCAACTTACGAGTTTCATGCACTTGAAGAGTGCAATTTCTCTACACAAGCAGTAATTAAAGTTGCTGAAGAATCTATTGGGCGTTGGCAACCAAATTTGATTGTTACTCACACACCACAACCTGAAAAATATGGACATAGAGATCATGAAGTGTGTGCGATCGCAGTTTCTAATGTTGCTACCCGCAAAAATATAAGTTTATGGTATTCAGCACCACCTGTTTTTTTACGTGGCTTTGAACCAAATTTTTTTGTAGATATTACCTCTGTAATTGAAGAAAAAGTTGCAGCTATTGGTTGTTATGAGTCAGAGTCAAACAAGGCATTCATGCAACTTGATGCCATACTGGTTCTATCTCGTTTTTGGGCGCGGGAGTTAGGTCAGAAAGATGGTTATTTTGAAGCTTTTGAAATTTCCCGCCAATGTGTGGATGCTAGCTTTTTTACTGCAATAGCTAATAGTCACTAAGCAATCAACTATGTTTGATTAAATATAAAACATAAAAGTATATTATCTCTATTGCAGTTTTCCTGATGTTAATGCCAAAATATAAATACATTTTTTGAAATCAAATAATAGGCTAAAACAATGAATCTGAGTGTAACAGTACTAGAATTATCTGGAATTTTAGATGGTATTAGAGGTAATGAGCTACGTCGTCAAATGAGCGGCGTTCTGGCGAACGGCTCTGATATTGTGTTGCTTGACATGAAAGAAGTAAACTTTATCGATAGCTCTGGTTTAGGCGCTTTAGTATCAGCAGCGCAAATGGTGCGGAATGCTAATGGTAAACTTTTTGTCTGTTCTATCACCGATCAAGTCAGGATGTTGTTTGAACTGACTAAAATGGATAGAATTTTTCAAAGCTTTGCTAACCAAGAGGAATTCAAGCGCCAAGTATTGGCAACACAATAAGCTGTAGACAATATAAACTTTTAATGCATTTTTGACTATACTAACTAAAGTTAACTTTTACCAAAGATAAGTCATCATCTAGATTATCTTGAGCATTTAACTTGAGAATGTCCGCTAATAGTTGCTTTAGGTGACACGTATCTTTCAGGCTATGTTTAGTTAGTAAGTCAATGAAAGCATCAATACCCCAAATTTTCCCATCTGACTGATTAATTTCATAAGCACCATCGCTAAAGATGTATAAAGTGCTGTTTTCTTCAATCTCAGAAATAGCATCCTCAAATTGAACATTACTTAAGAAGCCAATTGGTAAATCTAAAGAACTTAGCTGTTTAACTTGGATACTTGCTGTAGAGGTATTAGATAACAACAAAGCTGGTGGATGTCCGGCGTTAGCATAAATAAGTTGACGTTTAAGGCGGTGATAAACTCCATACCAGATTGTGAAGTATTTATCACCGTGCTTCGTCATTTGGAAGGCTTGATTAAGCGCTTTTAGGACTTCACTGGGTTGACAAAAGTTAGTATTCGGTAGAGATTGCGATCGCAAAACATTCAGCACAGATACAGATAAAAGGGCTGAACCCACCCCATGCCCTGATACGTCCAACAAATAAATTGCTAAATTATCCTCGTCGATCCAATGATGATCGAAGCAATCACCTCCTAGCTGTGCTGAGGGAATAAACAGATTTTCTGTAGTTACTGCTCCTACAAGTGGTGAGGGTAAAAGCGATCGCACATAGCCAGCAGCCTGTTCCAATTCTGCTTCCAAAATTTGCTTTTGAGTTTGTAAATCTTGATTTAGTGTCTCTAAGGCTTTTTTTTGACTTTGTAAATCTTGATTTAGCTGGTGTAATCTTAATCCTGCTCTTACCCTTGCTTTCAATTCATTCATCTCTATTGGTTTAGAGATAAACTCATCTGCTCCAGCGTCAAGTCCTCTAACTCTATCTCCCTCCTCTCCTCGTGCTGCTCCCTTAGCAGTCAATAGAATAAAAAAAGTAGTTGCCAACTCTGGATCTAGCTTAATTCGACGACATACTTCTAGCCCATCGAGTTGGGACATCATCCAGTCACAGATAATCAGAGCAGGGCGTAGTAATTGTGCTTGTGTAATTCCTTCTTCGCCATTGCTAGCTACACTAGTATCATAACCTTGATTTTGCAGTGTTCTTTTCAGTACTGCTCGCACTATAGGGTCATCATCAATAACCAAAATTTTAAACATAAATTAAAATTTACTAAGTAAAACGGAAAGTAAGTAATTGCTCTAATTAAACTTATATGCAATTGAATTTAGAATGTATAGTGAAAATACTCAAATTAAATAAATTACCGAATATGATTATCTCAAAATATTTTATTGGTTAAGAAGTGAATAAAATTTATCTCAAAGTTAACACAGACCTTACAGCCTCGCCTCAAGTGTTGTCTTGGTTCGAGCAGATGAATCAACCACCTATTCTCGATAAAAAAATTTGGTGGCAATGTCAAACCCTGATGATGGAAGGCTTTACTAACATCGTTGAACATGCTCACAAAAACTTACCTGTTGAAACTCCTATTGAGATAGAAGCTGTGCGGTTAGATAAATACATAGAAATTCGGATTTGGTCTCAAGGTGAACCCTTTGACTTAGAGGAGAAATTGCAACAAATATGTGAATTTGAGGAGAATGATCAAGGGCGCGGTCGAGGTTTAAAAATCATGTCTGCCATTGCCGATAAGTTAAGTTATGAGCCGACAGTAGATAATCGTTACTGTTTATTTATTAGTAAATATTACTGAATTTACAGCAGTAATTAAGAGTCAGGAATTAAGAGTTCTGATTAGAAATTCTTGAATGCGTTTAAGAAACTCTTCTAACTCTAAGATTAAGTTAGTAGTGCCTCGACGTTCTTTATTGTAAGCTAGTTGTTCTAGTTTTTCTGCTGCTAGATGCATGGTTATAGCTCCAACATTGGCACTAGCACCTTTAATTTGATGGGTTTGGAGCGCTAGTTGCTCATAGTCATTATCTGCGATCGCAATTTTAATTACCTCTAGACGAGGTTGAATATCTTCAACAAATATTTGCAGTAGTTCCAATTCAAATTCTGGGTTGTTTTCTGAGAGTTGATGCAAGCGTTCCCAATCAATTGGGAGGTCAACTGAATCTACATCTGTCATAGAAGCTGTCTGCTCCAAAGCATCTATTTCTTTTTCCCTAAATATCACACTTCCCCAACGCTCTAGCGCCGCAGCCAATTTTTCTTTGATCACCGGCTTGCTCAGATAGTCGTCCATGCCTGCATCGAGACACATTTGTTGATCTTCTTTCATGGCATTAGCTGTCATCGCAATTACTACAGGACAACGACCACTTACAAAGCTGCTTTCTTGCCAACGATGAATTTCTTTTGTAGTTTCAAAACCGTCAAGAACTGGCATTTGGCAATCCATCAGAATTAAATCGTAGGGAATTTTTTCTAATAGCTGCAAGGCTTCTTTCCCATTACCAGCGACATCGGCGCTATAACCCAAGCTTTGGAGTTGCTTCAGGGCAACTTTCTGATTCACTAGATTATCTTCAGCTAAAAGAATTCTAAGTTTGGGGGAGTCAGTGCCAGGAGAATGATAATTGCTGTTATTTTCGTAATTTTTCACTTTTAACTCCTGACTACCGTTAGCATTCGCACAGCGTCTCGTAGAGAAGCGGGGCGTAGCCCATTCTGGCTTTTCTTGTTCCGGCTGCGTTCCTAAAATAGTCATGATGGTATCAAGGAGTCGGGACGGTTTAACAGGTTTGACCAAATAAGCCGCAAATCCTATTTTTAGCGCTCGTTGGATTTCATCTCGTTGATTAGTAGAGGTAAGCATAATCAAAGGTAACCCAGCGATCGCTGGGTTACCTTTAATTTGTTCTCCCAAAGTCATGCCATCCATTTCTGGCATCTGCATATCAATCACAGCAACTTCATAAAGGTTTTTCTGCTTGGCAGCCTCTTGAATAGCTTTAAGAGCAGTAGCAGCCGAAGCAGCCTGATCTACCAGCATTCCCCAACGAGTAGCTTGATGGTGGATGATTTTGCGATTAGTGGTATTATCATCCACTACTAACAAGCGCCGATTATTCAGAAGTCCGCGATCGCCCTTGGCATGGGCAAAGCCATCGCCTTCTGAGGAAAGAGAGTGAAGTTGCTTGGGGAGAGTTACTTCAAACCAAAACTTAGATCCTTTACCCAACTGACTTTCTACGCCAATTTCTCCTCCCATTAAGCTCACTAGTTGCTTACAGATGGCTAATCCTAAACCTGTGCCGCCATATTTGCGGGTGGTGGAAGCATCTACTTGAGTAAATGGCGTAAAGAGTTTGCATTGGTCTTCAGAGGTAATGCCAAGACCAGTATCTGTGATTGTGAAATGGATGGTGACTGTAGTAGAATTTTCCGATCGCAATTCTGCTCGTACTACTACTTCTCCATTGCTGGTGAACTTGATCGCGTTGCTGATCAGGTTCATAAGAATTTGCCGCAGGCGGCCAGCATCACCTTGCAAATAGGTAGGGACATTGGGATAGATTAACGCGGCAATTTCTAATCCCTTATTATGGGCTGGAGGAGCCAATAATTCCAATACCTCTTCCACGCAGGTAGATAAGTCAAAATCTAGAGTTTCTAGTGCCATTTCCCCAGCCTCAAGTTTGGACAGATCCAAAATTTCGTTGATTAGGCTTAAGAGAGCGTCTCCACTAATGCGAATTGTTTCGATAAAATCTCGTTGCTCTGAATTTAGGGGAGTTTCTAACATTAAGCCTGTCATGCCCAATACAGCATTCATCGGAGTTCGGATTTCATGGCTCATATTCGCCAAAAAGGCACTTTTGGTTTTAGAAGCTAATTCAGCTTGTTGACGAGCAACTTCGAGTTCTCGTCGCTGTTGAGTTTCTGCGTTTAACATTTGGGCTTGAGCTAAGGCAATACCTACTTGATCGGCTATTTGCCGTAAAAGATGAGTTTCAAAGCTAGACCATTGGCGGGAACTGCCGCATTGATGGACAATTAGTAAACCGCAGAGTTCTTCTTTGACAAGAATGGGTATGACCAAATTGGACTTGACTCCAAATTGTTGCAGTAATTCTATGTGGCTTTTTTGGACTTCGACTAGATCAAAGTCAGCAAGACCGATATTCCGTTTTTGACGATACTGCTGTAGATAGTACTGCTGTGTATATTCCGCTTGAAAGTAAGCATCAGTGAGCTTTTTGTCTTTGATTGCCAACCAGCCAGAAACTACTGCCTCAACGATAGTGGGTTCAGATGCATCTGCCAAAGGTTGATAAATCAAAACTCGGTCGCTATGGAGAATTTTTTGCACCTCCGTAACGCTGATTTGGAGAATTTCTTTGATTTGTAAAGACTGACGGATCTTGAGGGTGATTTCAGTAAATAGTTGCGATCGCAAGTTTTGCCGTTGAAGTTCTTCTTCTGCCTGCTTGCGCTCAATAAACTGCCCTACTTGCTCACCAATAGAATGCATTACTGTTGCCAAATCCAAGTCAGGTTGTTGAATCTCATTGCTAAAGCAGGTAATGACACCAAGGATTTTTTTACCAGTACGGATCGGAAAACCGAAAGCTCCGTGCAGTTCTGCTTGGGCAGCGATTTGAGAGCGGAGGAAATTCTGATCTTTAACAACATCAGCGATCCAAACAGGTTCTGCACTAGCCCAGACACGACCAGGCAAAGCAATTCCTGGTGCAAAGGTAATCTGTCGACTGAGGATGTCAAATTCTTGCATCTCAAGAGACATCTTATACCATGTATTTTGCAAGGACAGTAGATTTGCTTGTTGATCTACTATCCAAAATTCACTAAAAGTCCATCCCAAACTTTCGCATATTCCTTGGAGAATCTGGGGCATGGCTTCGTTGATTGTAGTTGACTCTGCTAAAACGCGTGTTGTAGAATACTGTGCTTTCAAATGTTGTTCAGTTCGTTTACGTAAACGAAGCTCCTCGTCAACATCGCTGACATCAATACCCGTGGTAACAATGTATTCAACGTTGCCCTCATAGTCTTCCAAGGCAGTATTAGCCCAGGCAATGAGTCGCCGACTGCCATCCTTTGTTACCCAATAGTTTTCGTACTCTTTGGGGCCCTTACCAGATCGTAACTGCTCAAAAACTACTTTAACCATCTCTACCTGTTCAGGAAGTAGAAATAGGTTCCAGAAATGCTTTCCTCTTACCTCATCAAATGAGTAACCAGTTATTTGTTCACAAGCATGATTGAAGCGAAGGATTTGCCCTTGTGTGTCAAGAACTATTACCAAAGCGCTGGCTGTATCAAGGACTGCTGAGATAAAGTTGCGTTCTGTGTTTAGTGTTTCCTCTGTTAATTTACGCTCTGTTACCTCACGAGAAATGAAGTAGTAGACTATAGCCAGAGTCAGAAAACTTAGAAAAATAGCGAAAGCAAGTGTCAAAACCGCGTTTTTAGCACTGGTTTTTGCAACTTGTGACTGCTGTTGAAGCAACTTTTTATCCTCATTCTCTATCTCATGGATGACCTTGCGGATATCATCCATGAGATGTTTTCCCTGATTTGTCTGGATTACCTGCAATGCCGCCTCGAATCCCTGATTTTGACGCAGGTATATAGTCTGCTTGAGTATGGCGAGTTTTGCAGCTATCAGAGATTCCAGGGTTGTAAACTGCTTTTTTTGGCTAGGTTGATCTGCGATTAAATTCTTCAGTTCTGCAATTTTTGGATCGATATTTGTAACTACTGCTTGATAAGGTTCCAGATAACTTTCTTGTCCAGTGAGGATGTAACCGCGTTGTCCAGTCTCAGCATCCTTCATCTCAGACAGTAATTCTTTCAGTTTATTGATTTTTTCTTGGGTTTCTTGTACCTGATTACTAGTATCAATTAATATGCGTGTGTTTTGATAAGAAATCACACCAATCAAAACTAAAATTGCCGATGCTAACCCAAACCCTCCGGCTATTCTTTTAAAAAATTGTTTGCGTCCCTTCTGTGCGTGTTTGCGTGTATGACTCGCCAAGGCTAAACTTGCTAAATTGCGCCGCATTTCTAGTTGCTTGATTACCTGATGGCCCAGAATTCGTAATGCTTCAACTTGTTCTGGAGAGAGGTTTCTTGGTACATGGTCAATTACACAAAGGGTTCCTAATGCATATCCTTCAGGGTTAGTCAGTGGTATGCCAGCATAAAACCGAACATTAGGGCCAGAGGTGACTAGCGGGTTTGTAGCGAACCTTTCGTCTTGTGTGGCATCAGGCACAACAAAAACCTCAGGTTGCAAAATGGCATGGGCGCAGAATGCTACATTTCGAGGTGTTTCTAGGGCATCCAAACCAACTTTTGACTTGAACCACTGGCGATCGCTATCAACTAAACTGATTAAGGCAATGGGAGTTCCACAAATATATGAAGCTAAAAGGGTGAGGTCGTCAAAGGCAGCTTCTGGACTAGTATCGAGGATTTTATACTCCAAAAGGGATTCGATTCGCTGTGCTTCGTTATCAGGTAATGGTGCTTTCATTTTTAAGGCTTATACAATTTGGATTTTAGATTTTAGATTTGAAATTATTTATAGGGTTTACCTCGTGCCCTCTGCCTCCTGCCTCCTGCCTTCTAAAATTTGACCCGCAACTGCCCTGTCAAGGAATTACCACCGTAGGCACTTCCCCCTGTTTCTTGGTTTCGGACATTACTAAAGCTATAGCCAAGGTCTGCCTCTATATTTGGTGAAACCTTTACCGTACAGCGCGTTTGATAGGTATAGGCGTTGTCAAATTCTCCTTTAAGTCGCTGCTGTCCTAAATTTGCAGCGAGACGACAGCGTAGGAAATTAGCAATATCTCCTTCCCAAGCCACCTCAGCGTTGTAAACTAAAAAATCTGGTGGAGAAAAATAGCCACTTGTGCTTTCTAAATTGCGATCAAAACTCCAATTGAATAAGTTAGCTGCCAGAGAAAACTGTCCAAACTTGCGCTCTAACCTATTAAATGACTGCACCTCAGAATTACCATCGTTGTAACTACCCAAACGTAATGAAGAGAACAAGCTGGTGTTGCGGTCAATCTGCCAGTATAAATCAGGCCCAAATCGCCAAGAAGTAATTTGATTGTCTAAAGTTCGGGCATTAGATTTATAAGGCCCTTGTTCTAAATTGCCTGATAATATTACTGCCGATAGCAATTGACCGGATGACGAAACTCGCGGCGGCGAAATGGGAACCTCCACCTTAGCATTGAGATTAATAGCTGTAGGTAAACGATTGAACACATCGACTCCGGCTGCTGTTCGCAGAGTCGCTTGCCCAATTTTTCCCTGCCATCCAACCTGTAAGGGAAAATTGGTAACTGATTCAACACCGCGTTGCTCAAAGAAGTTAAAACCTGTTTTGAAAAATATTTTATTGCCATTATTCAATCGAAACTGAACCGTTGGTTCAAAAAATAAATTGGTTTGGCCAAAGTTGTCTGTGTCATAGCGATAGTCCGTATAAATACTTTCCAAAACTGCATCCGGCGTTTTTGGTTCGCTGGAAGTTGTTGGTGGACTAGAATTCTGCGGTGCTTCTGGTTGCGCTGGCGGTAATCGCAGATCAGGATTAAAGTTTTCGGGTGCCGCCATCAAAATAGGTTTTGGCTTTAATGGATAGGGTAACGGCATCGAAAATTCTAAATCACCAAAGTTCAGTTTGCCAGACACTCGCGGACTCGCTAACGCTGTACTATGGGCCCAAGTTAGCGCTCTGAAATCTCTGTGGATTCTAAGTTTTGAGTCTTGCTCTGCTGACTCAGCATTTACTTTGGTGACTTGCTCGGTCAATTCTGAAGGTGGTTTCCAGGTCTGATGTGCTTGGCCAGCTTGTAACTTAGCTTCTGATAATGTCCAAATACCTGTGCTACAAATGACTCCCAATTGAATCTGTAAGCAACCCAAAACCAACTCAGTGAATAAACTATATCGGGAAAAAAAGAGATAACGTCTAAAACTATCTACCATAGGTCGATACTATAGTTGTATAATAAAAAACTTGCTGCCAAAGAATTATATGGCTGCTAGCTGATGTATTCGGCTTGGGATTATGATGCCCACAATCTATGCTTGTTGAGACATGGCAAAGAAAAAAGGCTTTGCTTTTATAAGGTGAAGGCGAGACAGAAGTATATAGATAAGCTGTTACGCATTTAATTTGCACATTGAGATCGCAGGGGGGCAGGGGGCAGGGAGCAGGGGAGAGGGTTTGCAGCTTTTATCACCATAAAAATGGTGCAATTTAAATGACGATTAGCTTAAGTCACCGAGTTTAATTACCTAAAACCAAAAAAACCTCACCCTGTCCTATCGGACATCCCTTTCCTTGGTAAGGAGAGGGACAGGTTTTGCTTAAGCAAAACCAGGGCGAGGTATCTCAGAGGCTATGCGATAAATCGTAAATAGCCTCACCAAAGACTTGTGTACACACCGTAGAAAGGGTTGGGGAGATGTGGGGCAACTCTCAAGGGCTTGTGTGTACACCGTAGCCTATCTGCCGGGAATCACGATAGCAGATTTCTGAGATTTGGCGGGATCTTCGAGTTAATAGTTACTGTGATTTTGACGAGATGCCAACTGTTCTTGTTGAGTCTGCTGTTTTCATCTCAGAGTTTTCAGCATCGTCAACCTCAAGAGTTCGGAGCAATTCTCGAACTACATCTGTTGCTGGCCTTCCTGTCGAAGCGCAGTAAGATTTAAGTTTGTTCATTTCTTCGGTTGTGAGATTTACTGTCAGTCGTTTAACAGCCCATTTTTTATTCATAATCGCCTTTCGTCTTTAATATGTTTCTTTTAGCCGAAATCACCAAGTCATCAAGATTGCTCCCGCAATGCATAACCTACACCACGCACTGTATGAATCAAACGCTTTTCCTTATTGTCTTCTAATTTTAATCGCAGATAACGAATATATACCTCAATGATATTAGAATCACCCATGAAGTCGTAACCCCAAACTTTCTCTAAAATTTGGTTTCTAGTAAACACCTGACGCGGATGTGAGAGGAGATATTCTAATAAGTCAAACTCTTTTGCTGTTAACTCAATGCTTCGTTTTCCCCGAAAAACTTCACGGGTGCGGCGATTTAAGCTTAAATCTTCAAATTGCAACAAATCCTCGTCTGTTTCTTGGGTGCGTCGGAGATGGGCGCGAATTCTGGCTAATAGTTCCTCAATGCTGAAGGGCTTAACTACATAATCATCGGCTCCTGCATCTAATCCTGCCACGCGATCGCTCACTTCATCTTTTGCTGTCAACAAAATTACTGGTACTGTGCTACCTGTTGCTCGCAAACGGCGACAAATTTCTAAACCTGTCAAACCTGGGAGCATCCAATCTAGAATCGCTAAATCTGGCGATGAGTCTCGCGCCAGGGTTAAACCAGCAATACCATCATGGGCTACGCTGACTGTGTATCCTTCGCTACTAAGTTCTAATTCGACAAATCTTGCCAGTTTAACTTCATCTTCTACCACAAGGATATGTGCTGTCATAAATTTGCTCCTAGAGCAGGTAATGTGAAAATAAAAGTGCTACCGTAACCTGGTTTTGAAAGGATGGTAACTTTGCCTCCCATACCTTTTACCAGATGTTTCACTATCGATAAAACCAACTTGTCCAGATAGTCTCTGAATAGAGTTATAGTTTTTGCTGAGAAAACGGTAATTTTATAGATAATGTTTTTTTATCATATTGTTAGCAAATATTTTATAAAAATATTATTTTTTAAATCTCAGAAAAATTTAATTTATGAGTCAGCCTGTTCTCATATTCATGGATGAATCTATTAATTACAGGTTCTTACTCCATGTTGAGCCATTGATTCATCTAAAAGCGAGCATTTCATCATGAAAGTTTTATTTGTCGGTAGTTTATCTGCTTTAGTACTTACCATGTTTGCTACGGCTTTAGCTACACCTGTAAAAGAACATCAGTCAAATTTGGATACACATATACTATCCCAAGTAAACTTCAAGTTTAACGTTCCTCATATTACGAGTTCTGGCATCCGAAATGATACTCATTTTATCAGATTAGCTGTAAAGGGAATGTCTCTGCAAAACCTAATAATTTCTCTACCAAGTCAGATGGAACGCTTTAATGGAGTTCGGATTACAGACCAATCTGGTAAAGAAATTGCAGCTAAGATGGAGATTAGTAAAGAACGTTTGTTAATCACCTTTGACCAACCGATAGCTCCTGATAATTCTTTAGAGGTGGAGCTAATAGGTGTGCGAAGGAAGAGTTTAGGCGGGAATATACTACTCTATGGAGTAAGCGGTCAAAGAGTTGGGTTGATGGGAGAAATCCCAATTGGAACAGCCAGAATTGATATTCCTGAGAAAGGTTAGAATTATTTCCGGTTTATGGAGCAATACGGTTAATGATATTTGGCTCTCGAACCTCCCCTCTTAACTCCCCTTTAAAAGGGGACTCTAATTTTTTTATTAAAAAAGTTTTTATTAAAAAAGAGGGTTGGCTTAATTTCTTCCTTTTAACAAAGTATGTTCAGTTTAATTCTCCAGCAAGACAGGCAGCAAGTTTTGTAACGGGGATTTAACCCCGACACAAAATGTAATTGCGTTAGCGCAGCGTTAGCGACGTAGGAGCGTCATTGCGAATTGCGAATTGCGAATTGGTTTAAAGTCCCGTTAGGTTAGGTAGAACTGCTATATGTAGGTAAACTGATTGTAAAGGTACTCCCTTCTCCTAACTTAGATTGTACATTTACATTACCCCCCATACCTTCTACAAGTGTCTTGACAATAGATAAACCCAAACCACAGCCCGCAGTAGCATGAGAGCGGGATTCATCTACACGGTAAAATCTCTCAAATATCCGTGCTTGCTGTTGCAAAGGGATGCCATAGCCTTTGTCACAAACTTGAATAATTGCTTTGTCTTGAAGTTTATTTAATTTGAATATTATTGGTGTATCAGCTTCAGAATACTTAACAGCGTTATCAATTAAATTTAATAATACTTGTTTGAGGCGGCTGTAGTCTGCTTTTATCTCTATTGGATAAACTTTTGACTCGATTTTAATTATGCGATCGCTATATGTTTCTGCCATCATTACAACTTCTTCAACCAAGTCATTTAGCACATAAGATTTCATTTGGAAGTATAAGTAACCGCTATCGGCTCGTGCTAAATCAAGTAAATCTTGTAGCAGACGGATAGTGCGTTCAGCTTCCGATGCAGCAGTTTCTAAAGCTTCTTGTTGGGTTGGGGTTAAGTTATTCTGCCTTCGTAATACGCTTTGCAAATAACCATGTACAATCGTCAAAGGTGTACGTAATTCGTGAGAAACATTACTCACAAATTCTTGCTCTTGCTCCCATGCTTGCGAGAGGCGCGATAACAGCATAGTTAAGGTTTGAGCTAATTCTTTGACTTCGCTTGGTGCATTATGAAGATGTAGCTGCGCTTGTCCTAAATCTTCAGCAGAAATCACAGAAGCCATTTGATTTAGCTGGCGCAAGGGTTGCAGAGAATGCTTAATATAAAATGCGATCGCAGATGTTAATACAATAATTGCCAAAATACTAGTAATACCTAAACTTTGCACCATTAACACAAACATTTTCTGTTCGCGGGTAATATCCTTTAGTATAAATAACTCACCCAACAACTTACCCTGCACTTGCACAGAAGTACCATATAAAACAAAGTAGTTTTGGTTAACTTTGTAAACTTGTGGTTTAATCGGCATCTCAGTCAGGGACATCAACTCAGCTACTGTAGCCTCAGATAATAAATTTAAATGAGCAGATTTTACTAAAATTTTATTATCAGAACTTTTTAGCCATAATAATGTGTTGGTATTTGCTAAATTATCAATAGCCTTTTGCAACCCAGTTTCAAGTTGCATCATTTCACTATAAATTTGCAAATCTTGCGGCAAGCGCTTGGCGATTTCTTCTATATTATATTTATGACTATCAACTAAAATTTGCTGCATTTTCCAACTAGTCCATGTAGCTAGGCTACCTAATACCAAAGCTGAAAATGCTGCAATACCAAGCGTGAGGCGTGACTGTAATGAAAAGGGGTCTATATTTATCCATTTTTTTTTGATTTGCTTCACTGTTTTGGTTGCGTCTTAGGTCTTTAATAAGGTTGTATCAATAAAATTAGGCTGCTAAATGTAAAGTTAGTATCAACTGCTACATATTTAGTTATAGCTAATTTTAACTTACCTTTATTGCATACCCACAGTGAAAGCGACAGCCATTCCAAAAATATTGCTATTTTTATTTCATCGCTCTCTCAACTATGCAAATCTTTGTCTAATAATAAGTTAAGTGAATTTACTAGTAGTTAAATTAATTTCTGATGAGAATCACCTGAAACTTTCTACTTTTGTATGTTTTCTTGTTTGAGTACAATCGCTAAAAGTCTATCTTGCTCGTTTAATAAAGATAGTATAGTATGGAAAATTTTTGATGTAATTCTAAATAGGTAACAAATCGATAGTTATTTAGTGCATCAAATTTCTGTCGCCAACCAAGCACGCAAAACCTCTGCCACTGTCCACGCTTGGGCAATACATCCCCGTGGAGCCATAGGAGCATCACCATCGAAAATTTCACTGAGACTGCCAACACCGTGTGCAGTCAGATGATTAGCCATTGGTTCCAAAAATTGACGAGCCTGCTCAGGATTTTTGTAAACGCGCAGGTGTGCTAAGACAAACGGCCCTAACAACCAACCCCAAACTGTTCCCTGGTGATAAGCTCCATCGCGTTGATACTGATTACCTCCGTATTCACCCTTGTACTGAGAATGGTTGGAAGCGAGCGGGAGTCCTACGGACACGCTACGCGATCGCAATCCATGAGAAGTCAGTAACATTCGTCCGCAAGCTTCCACCACACTCCTTTGCTGGAGAGGTGTAAGGGGGCTTTCTGGTAATGAAACAGTAAATATTTGGTTAGGTCGCAACAACGAATCATCACCATCAGGGCTGTCTATAACGTCATAGCAATAACCTGTATTCTCATTCCAGAAGCGAGAAAATCTATACTGAACCCGGTCTGCCATTGCCTGATATTCTTGGTGTGGTTTACCAAGCTGACGGGCAAACTTTGCCATCGTCCGTAAAGCATTATACCAAAGGGCATTAACTTCAATTGGTTTGCCAATTCGGGGCGTAACTACCCAATCGCCAACTTTGGCATCCATCCAGGTTAGTTGTACACCTGCCACACCTGCATAAAGTAAGCCATCGGCTGCATCAAGGTGAATGTTGTAGCGTGTACCGCGACAGTGCCAATTAATGATGTCTGCAAGCACTGGAAACAGTTCAGCCAGCAAATTATCATCGTCCGTAGCGCTGTAGTAAGCGCGGACTGCTTCAAAGTACCAGAGAGTGGCATCAACTGTATTATATTCTGGTTGCTCACCCGCATCGGGAAAGCGATTCGGCAACATTCCTTGGTCTACATATTTGGCAAAGGTGCGAAGAATTGAGCGTGCTACCTCTGGGCGACCAGTCGAAATTGTCAAACCCGGTAGACTAATCATTGTGTCGCGTCCCCAGTCGCCAAACCAGTGATAACCAGCAATGATAGTTTTACTGTGGGGGTTTTCTGGCAATGGGCGGTCAACAATAAATTGGTCAGCAGCTAGTATCAGGTGCTTGATCCAGGCGGGTGATTCTTTAGTGTTGAGGGGCCGATTACTATTCCAAAGTCCTGTTAGTTTCTGCTCTTGAGCGCGACGTAACTTAAGTGCGGCTTCGCCATTGAGATTTGATTGTTTTTCTGTGGTGGCTACAAATGCGATTGTGTCCCCAGGATTCAGTGTAACTTCAAAAGTCGCAGCGTGGAGATGGTCTTCTTTATCTATCAATCCCCGATAACGTTCAACAGCCAAGTCAAAGCCATGATACCAATCGTGGGCAACAGCACAGCTATCGTCTAAAGGCGAATCACTAAACAGATACAGTGGTACACCATCTGGATAAGCAGTTACACAAATCCCCTGTTCCACCTGTTCAACAGACATCTGCCAACCATTGCTTTGAGTGTCGCTGTGATAATCACGGTAGTTGACCAATGCTTTGAGTGTCAACTTCAGAGGTTGGGTGGCACGACGCAGAGTATATTGGACATAGGTTGTATTCGGGTTGAGTCGATGGGGGATATTATTCCCCGCACCTCTCAGTTAAATCTGGGCGTGCGACTTTCACCGCACCCAGCTTCCGATGTTCTTAGCTTGCGCTTTTGCTCATGTGTTTGTAATCATGGCAACTCTCATGAATTGCTTCCAGATTATTTTTCTTCCAGTTGGCGTGATTTCCGTCGATGTGATGCAGATGAATCCGTTCTTCATCGATGAATTTTAGACCGCAGGAAGCACATCTATGGTTTTGCTCCTTAAGGGCTTTAGAGGTTTCGCTGTCATAGAGCTTACTTTTACGTTCACTCCAGTAGGCTGTATCTCTGTCATAGGGGGATTTTACTCCTTTGACCATGACGTGTTTATTTTCGGAGTAGGAAACTTTTGGGAATGCTTTGTCTAGTAATTTCTTGCTAGAGTGGCGGTTTTGCTTGGTTTCCTTGTTAAATACCGTGTAGGTTCTTGTTTCGATGTGGTATAACGAGTTTCTTGACCCGTCCATCTTACAGAACTTATGGTAATTTCTCCAGCCTCTAACTACCGGGGCTAGTTTCTTAGCCTTTGTGGTAGCACCATAATTCGAGTTGTTGACGATGTATTTTACTTTCTTGCGAAAAGCTTTGAAGTTGTCCACTGAGGGAGTACTTTTGAACTTTCCGTTTTTCTGGACTTTGAAGTGCCAGCCGAGAAAATTAAACCCATCTGTCGCGGCGGTGACTTTGGTCTTCTTTTGGCTTACATTCATTCCGCGTTTGCGGAGGAACTCGCTGATTCTTTCAAGTATCTCTGTCGCATCATCTTGGGGGCGGAGTATAATAACCATGTCATCCGCGTATCGGATTGATGGCTCGACAATTCTATTTTCTGGAGTGTTGTCTGTGATATTTCTACCGGATTTGTATCCGATATGATATCTATGTATACTCTCAATCCCGTTGAGTGCAATATTTGCTAGTAATGGGCTGACCACTCCCCCTTGTGGGGTTCCTTGTTCAGGAAATTCTGGATTTACTCCTGCCTTGAGGCATCGGAATATACCGAGTTTTAAGCCTTTAGGGGCAATGAGTTCGTCCATAATTGCTGAGTGGTTAATCCTGTCGAAGCACTTTTCGATATCGAGTTCAATTACTCGTTTTTCTATTCCATTGGTCTTGGAGTTAAGGTTGTTATAGATGTGCTTTTGTGCATCGTGGGCAGAGCGCCCAGTTCTGAACCCGTAGCTCCTAGCGTGGAAAGTGGCTTCGTGTGCTGGTTCAAGTGCGTATTTCGCTAGGCATTGCCAAGCTCTATCGGCGATGGTTGGTATCTTTAACATTCTGGTAGTCCCGTCCTTCTTGGGAATAGGGATTTCCCGTTGTCCTTGATGCTTCCAATTTCCACTGTTCATTTTCAGTAGTTCTTCAAGGATGAAGCGTTCTTCAAATGAGAGGGATTTCTTACCATCAATACCAGCCGTCTTTTTGCCAGCATTTAGCTGAGATACAAGTCTAATTGCAAGAAATCGAGCCGAGGTGGATTTTAGAATAAGCTTTTGGAGTAACCTGGCTTTCCGCTTGTCTCCAACTTGAACAGCTTTATACACGCGCTTTTGAAGGCGGAATAGATTTCGGCGGAATTTCTTCCACGGTAGGGCTACCCAAGATTCACTAGTTATGTAACTGTGTCTAATCATTTTCTCTTCTAGAGTTTGTGTATTCTGAACACCTCAGACCAATTACGGTCTGTCCTACCCGAATTGTGGGGATTCCTCCGCTCGTCTGGACTACTTGGGGTTCGACTGCCCCTCGACCCACAACTCGTTTTTATTCGTTCCCTCGGAGAGATTGATTGTTCCGTTAGATGTAGCCACTTCGACTACTGGATTCCCTAGACTCTTGCCGTTAACAACGCGAGAATAGCGGCGGGAATAATCTCCAGTGGGGTCAGGGATTTTGTGTTGCGCCCTGCCTTGCAATAAGTCGCTTTTCTAGGCTCTGTTTCATCATAGGAACTCCCTGTTAGCGCCAGTGTCAACCCGCAACGGTCGTCTGATTGCGCCCTGTTCCCAGCTTCACTCTACAAGAACCGAGCTTGTTCGGTGTGGGCAGATAAGGAGTCAATTCTGAGTCTGAATGGCAAGACTTGCACTTGCATCTGACCGAGAGTTCAGCCTTTAATGACAGTGATCTGCTGTCGGGCTGGATTAGTTATTTACGGGCTGATTACCGTGATTCACTAATCAACGAGTCGCACCGCCTTGTTGCATCCACACCCGTTTTTCTAACAAAGCATCAGCAACAGCAAAACGCCATAGAGGAATTGTACCTTCCAAGGAAAAGCGTTCAATATTTTGATAACCGTGGGGACTGACGATACCATCTGCCCAACGATTGGTATATATAGAATAAGAGCGAGTATCATACAGAACAGTTTCATCTAGTTTTGCCAGCATTAAAGTGCGACCCAAAGGTGGTTTTAATGCTGCTACCAGTAGTCCGTGATAGCGCCGAGTCAATAAACCTGCCACAGTCCCAGAGGCGTAACCACCAATACCGTTAGTAACTAACCACTCCCGCGATTCTGCAATGTCAAGATTGCCGCAGGTTTCCCGCCCAAATTCAATACACATAAGAGAGCAATTTTCGGTTAATCCCAACTAAAATCTTACCTGCTAATCAGTGTCTAAAGTGGTCATTTAGGTGCAAAATTCTGTGAATTCTTTGGACCAAAAGATGACGAGTTTGGGCAACCAGCACTTGCAATAATTAGTTGGTTTGCAGATGAAACAAATGGGTATTGGTTCGAGCTAATTCCTGAAGCAGTTAGAGCATTTAATCGTTTTTACCTCAAAGCTGCTTAATCAAAATGTTAATTTTATTTAACTTATGAGCCTTATAGTCAAAATTTAAGTTACTAAATTTATTTAATTTTATTAACTCATTTAGTTAGCGATCGCTTGTAGTGATATTAAAGAAAGGGCACAGAGGTACCACTAAATTAAAAATTTAGTGGTCGATTAAGCAGTGGAGAATACAGAAGATCACACTGAATGCAATTATGAATTATATTGATTGATTATTTGGATTTTAACTACTCAAATTGGCAGCACCAAAAGTAGCATTGAATTTGCGACACCAGATAGCGGCAGATTTGTAATCTGCTAAATTGATATTGCTAGGAATAGAATATGTTTGAGCACCGCTATATTTTTTTAAGGGAGCAATAATGATATAATCTCCACTTTTTAAAGGATAAGATGGTGGCTTAGTTGAACCAATTACGTTATTTGAACGATGCAAAACTACTACTAAATCCGGGCCTAATTCAGAAGTTTTAAACGACTGTTCAAGCTCTAGAAATGATTTACCGTTTTTTGTGGTAATACTAACTCTTCCTTGAGTTGTATGTTCTCCAGAAACAAAAGTGCCTGACTTGATAGCAGTTGACTCCTGAGATTGTGCTGAGAGGGCTAAAGACTTCGCCGGAGTTGAAGATGCAGGAACAGATGTATTCACAGCGATTGGACTTTCATTCAACTGATTACTTGATACTTTTCGGGCACAGCTAATCATGATAATAGAAAACAAACTTAGTATTAATAAATATCTAATTTTCATGATTCATTCCTAAATACATCAATCAATAAACTAATTATTGCTTAAATAATAAGTCTAAAGATGATAAATATCTAAGAATTAATCTCTAAAAAGCTGATATTTACTTGAGAAAGTTCTTATGGATTTCTCAGCAAAATTTAAACTTTGACTCTCTAAGTACTTATACTTATAGTTTATCACGGAGCATTTAATATCAATTAAATACTTTTTATGCTACACTGACAATACTTAGATTGTTAACAGAGATTTGGGAAAATAATTCACGCAGGCGTTGGGGCGTTTATCATCCCATCTTTAAAAAGAGTGGGTTTTCCTAACGCCTGTTTATAAAATTATTTCATATTTAATTTTTATAAATAGTTGCTTTTTTTAATATCACTAATCAATTCATCAATCCTTGATTGAGTCGTATTCCAAGAACACATAAAACGTACTCCCCCCACACCAATAAATGTATAAAACTGCCAGTTATTTGCTTTTAATGCATGAATGACTTGTTCAGGTAGTTTAACAAACACAGCATTGGCTTCTCTAGGAAACATCAAGTCAACATTTTCTATGTTCAATAATTTATTTTCTAAGTATTCAGCACATTGATTGGCGTGTCTGGCGTTTTTTAGCCAAGCACCAGTTTCTAATAAACCCAACCAGGGAGCAGAGATAAACCGCATTTTTGAGGCTAGCTGACCTGCTTGCTTACATCGATAATCAAAATCCTCTGCTAAGTCTTTGTTGAAGAAAAGAATGGCTTCACCTAATGCCATTCCATTCTTTGTACCACAAAAGCACAACACATCTACTCCACTTTTCCAAGTAATTTCAGCAGGGGTTTTATTCATAGCAGCAACTGCATTTGCAAAACGAGCGCCATCCATGTGGATCTTTAAGTTATACTTTTTTGCAACTTCTTGAATTTCTAGAAGTTCTTCAATAGAATATAAAGTTCCTAATTCAGTTGATTGCGTGATGCTAATAACTTTAGGTTTGGGATAATGAATATCAGTCCGTTTAGTGACTATTGTCTCTATAGATTCTGATGTTAACTTGCCATTTATACCATGAGCTAGTAACAGTTTAGAGCCATTAGACGCAAATTCAGGTGCGCCACATTCATCTGTTTCTATGTGAGATGTTTCATGACAAATGACGCTGTGATATGACTGACAAAGGGCTGCTAAAGATAAAGAATTCGCGGCTGTACCATTAAAAGTAAAAAATACTTCACAATCAATCTCAAAGAGTTCCCGAAAATAATCTGTGGCTTTTTGAGTCCACTCATCATTTCCATAGGCTGGAACACTACCTTGATTTGCCCTAATCATATATTCGAGTGCTTCTGGACAAATTCCAGAATAATTATCACTTGCAAACTGTTCTAATTGGCTAATCATAATCTTTAGTTTAATTTTTATCAGTGATTATAATATTAGTGAATATTTTATAAATTTGGCAACTACAAAATTGACGGGGGATGTTATATAGATTTTCGCTTGAGTGAGTTAAGCTGATGCGCGCCTAAATTGTATAAAAATCCTTTACGGTCGTTAACTCTTAACTGTTGACGGTTAACGGTTAACGGTTATTAGTCATCAGTCATCAGCTTTCATGTAAATGTTTAAGTTAAATACGTAACAGCTTACAATAACTCCACCCCCAACCCCCTCCTGCAAGTGAGGAGCTTGCTCTGATGTACCTCATGTGATTAGGAAACGCTATATTAATCTCTCAAACGATCTAATAACTCGGCTAATTGCAATAACTTATGATGGTAGTAAACTAGATATTTATCTAGCTCTAATTAATCATTTGTGAATAATAAAATTTCCGAGTTTTTTAAAAAATCAGGAAGCTGAACCTTTTGATTTTTAAGAAATTAAATATAGCGATTCTCATTTACGTAAGGTACACCTGTAAGGGCACGGTACTGCCGTGCCCCTATACCTCGCAATATAATCTTGTGCTGCATTTGAATGGGAACCACTCAATTCGCAATTCGCAATTACGTTTTGTGTCGGGGTCTAAATCCCCGTCACAAAACGCGCTGCTTGATAGAAACAGAGGACTTAAACCCCTGAACTAGGTTAAATATTGCAAACAACTAAGTATTATGCTAAAAAAATAAATTTTGCTAATTAAAATGCTAATTATATACTTATAATGTACCATAAAATGCCCGACCAATAACTATAACATCACTATTGGGCATATTTGTCCTTTAAAGGTACGTATTGGGAAACCCTGTCCCTTAGCACTGGCTCACCAATGACTAATGACTAATAACTAATGACTGAACCATTGATTGAACTGAAAGGTGTTTCTAAGTCCTTTGGTAGCCATAAAGTTCTAGATAATGTAGACTTGACCATTTATCGGGGAGAAGCACTGGGGATTATTGGCCCATCAGGGACTGGTAA
The DNA here is from genome assembly GCF_014696655.1 of Nostoc sp. FACHB-888. Taxonomy (NCBI): domain Bacteria; kingdom Bacillati; phylum Cyanobacteriota; class Cyanophyceae; order Nostocales; family Nostocaceae; genus Nostoc; species Nostoc sp. FACHB-888. Next base: position 131,419 of record NZ_JACJQM010000007.1, read on the forward strand.
ATCAACAATTTTACGGGTAATCGCGGGGTTACTTACTCCCGATGAAGGGGAAATTTATGTGCAAGGAGTGCGGCGAGACGGTTTGATTGAGGATGGTGGCCAGCAGGTTGGCATTGGCATGGTGTTTCAGCAGGCGGCGCTATTTGATTCGCTGACGGTGGAGGAAAATGTGGGATTTTTACTTTATCAAAATTCCAAGCTACCGCGATCGCGTATTCAAGAATTGGTAAAAGAAAAATTGGAGATGGTAGGTTTGCCAGAAATAAGCGACCTCTACCCAGCTGAACTTTCCGGGGGAATGCGAAAACGGGTAAGTTTTGCCCGTGCGATTATGTCTAACCCCGATAATCCTTCAGAAACCCCAGAAGTTCTACTATACGATGAACCAACAGCCGGACTCGATCCCATTGCCTCAACAGTAATCGAAGATTTGATCCGCCATTTGCAATGTTTACATGGAGTTTGTAGCACCTATGCTGTTGTTACCCACCAAGACAGCACTATGCGCCGTACAGCTGATAGACTTATATTTCTCTATGAAGGTAGAGTGCAATGGCAGGGTACAGTTAGTGAAACATACAACACAGAACATCCCTTGATTAGACAATTTCTCAGTGGAAGTGTAAAAGGGCCGATTCAAGTCGTCGGTTAGAAAGTGAAAAATGAGAAGTGAGGAGTTAGGGGTTAAAAGTGAAGAGTTAAGAATGAGGGATTAAAAGTTAACGCGATGTGCAACTTATTATTAAAACCCTTCTCCAAACCTCTCCCCTGCAAAGAGAGAGGTTTTGATTCTTGCTCCCCTTCCCTTGTAGGGAAGGGGTTGGGGGTTAGGTTTGAGAGAAAGCTGCACACGGCGTAAGTTAAGAATGAAGAGTGAGAGTTAAATTCAACTCCTAACTCCTAATTCTTAACTCCTAATTCTTAACTCCTAACTCCCAACTCCTAACTCCCAACTCCTAACTAATTATTGGGTGGAGGCAAAAAAATGCGAGGTCTTATGACAAGCCGCTTCGCGTCTGGGCGAACATTTAGAGAAGGCTCTGTGGGGTTGTTAATCCTGCTAGGAATAGGGGTATTTGGATTACTCTTTCTGTGGTTAAATAGATTCACTGCTGCTGGACGTGCATACAAAGTTATCGTGGAATTTGCTAACGCTGGCGGAATGCAAAAGGGAGCAACAGTTCGCTATCGAGGCGTTAAGGTAGGAACTATTTCCCAGGTGCGACCAGGGCCAAATGCCGTTGATGTAGAGATTGAAATTGCCAAAACTGACTTAATTCTCCCCCGGAATGTAGTGGTTGAAGCTAATCAGAGCGGACTAATTAGCGAAAGTATTATCGACATCACACCAAAAGCAACATTACCTACTGGGGTTGTAATTGCTAAACCCCTAGATAAAAATTGTGATCCCAGCCTTATAATTTGTAATGGCTCTCGGTTAAAAGGTCAGGTTGGCATCAGTGTTGATGAACTAATTCGCAGTTCAACTGAGGTAGCTGCTGTATACAGTAACCCTAAATTTTATACAAATGTCAATAGGGTTTTAGAAACTACCACAAGCGCAGCATCCAGTTTTACTGAGCTAAGTCAGGATTTACAAGGTTTGACCAAAAGCTTGCGACAACAACTAAATACATTTTCAGCCACTGCTAATTCAGTGCAACGAGCGACAAACCAACTTAATGCATCCGCGATTCAAACTTCAAATCAAGTCGGTGCAACTGCAACTCAAGCAACTCGTTTGCTGAACAACCTGGATAACCTGTTGACAACAAATCGTTCGGCGCTGGTTGGTGCTTTAAACAATATCACCGAAACCAGTAACCAACTGCGTGTTACAGTCGGTAGCTTATCACCATCTGTGAATCGGTTAACTCAAGGACAATTACTCAACAATCTAGAAGCTCTTTCAGCAAATGCAGCACAAGCCTCAGCTAATTTACGCGATGCTTCTAAAACCTTAAACGATCCCAAGAATGCGGTGCTACTGCAACAAACTTTAGATTCAGCACGAGTAACGTTTGAAAATAGCCAAAAAATTACATCTGATTTGGATGAGTTGACAGGTGATCCTACTTTCCGGCAAAATTTGCGGCAATTGGTGAATGGTCTAAGTGGTTTAGTATCTTCTACACAACAGATGCAGCAACAAGTACAAGTTGCTACTACTTTAGATTCGGTGAAAACTGCTGTGAGCAAACCAAAAAATTTGGTTCCTACCCCAGCACCAACCCAGCAGGCGATGTCTAATGAAAAGTCCTTACCTGTGGATTTAACTAATCCCCCACTTGCTAATTTTGAAAGTGCCGACACAAACCTTCAACCAACCCCTAGCCCATCTATCCCTAACTCATCCCAAGAGAACCTGTTGAAGCAGTTGCGGGAGTATGGTAAGCAACGGGAGCAACTAGAGACTGGAAAATAGGCAATACAGCTTTACCGAATTTTAGATTTTAAATTTTGGAAGTTCCTAAGAGATGGGAGAAGCAGGCTACTTGCTTCTCCCATATTACGTAATTATTCATTTTTAACCAGTCAAGAATGGTATACCACCTCTGCAAACTATCAAACTTCATAATTTATCAAGTGCAACATTCATCCTTCAGATTCTAGTAGAACTTCATCGGGTACTTCGTGCCTACGAATTCTTCTACATGCTCTACTTCCCCCAAAGCAGTAAAAGCTATTGTAAAGAATGTTGCTGTGATCTGCGCGATCGCTAGTTGTTATTTTTTGGTCAGGTCGGGGAATTCTATTAATAGGATTCAGTAATTCGTGCAGCGTTGACCAGAGAAAGGCTTCCCGTAGGATAGCAACTGATATTGGTTGTTGTGGGTTTATTTGAACTGTGTTGTAAAAATATTTTAAGTTTTGAGGATCGGCTGATGGATAAATCAATTATTCAGTTGGTTGACGAATTACCAACTGACAATATCACTGTCAAAGTTTTAAAAGCTCTTGATTATGTAGCACCGGGTGAGTGGAGCAATTTGACGGGATTTGAGAATAATATTCGTAGCATTACAGGAGAAAGCGATGCTAAGTTAATTCAAAAAATCCGCGATCGCGCTGTTGTTTTATACGAAGATCCTCAACAAGGCTACCAGTTCGCAATTAAACTTTATCAAACAATTGATAAGGCAGACACAGCTATGGCAACAGCAGCTTTAGCAAATAAAGTTAGTGAGAAAATCGGCTTTCTCTCTTTTTTAGGCAAAATTACTCCTAAAGCTGACGTAACTCAATCCATTGACTTACTACTGAAAATCACCGTTGAGATCATTGCTTTTTGCAAACTAAATGGTATTCCTCAACCGAATCCCCAAGAGTTTGCTAATTCCCTCGCTAACAACTATCAAAATGCATCGCTAATGCGGATGGTAGCTCTAGTTTGCCTAGATGGAATTCTGCCCTTAGGCCCCGACTTTCTTAGCAAAATTCACGGAGTTATTAGTGGTACTGATACTGGCGCAATAACTCAAAATCCGGTTTTCTTAGCTATCAATAACTTTTTACCTGGTAGTAACCCCTCTGATAAAGTTGGTTTTATCAGTCAGAGTTTCAACTCTGTACAAGGTTGGATGGATAACTTAGTATCCAAAACAGGCATAACACCGCAATCAATTTCTAGTAATTTGGGTAACTTTATTCAGATTGCTGATGATAATTTAGATTTAGTAGCAGCATTCCTAGATCAAACTACCAATTACTACGAACATACGGGAATTCAGACTGTAGCTCGCAGCTTGATTTTGCAAGCCTATACTTTAGTCAAAGAGGAAATTAAACAAGAGCAACAAAAACCTATCCAAGATGTTAAATCTGCTGTTAAGCCAGATAACAATCAGTATGAACTCAGCAAAACAGTAGAAGTTTGGGATAGTGAGGAGGAAGATTGGTATCAGGGAACAATTGAGAAAATCCAAGATGACCAATTCTTTGTTCATTACCTTGGTTACGGTTCATCTTATGACGAGTGGGTAGGCGAAGATGACATTCGGACTCGCGATCTTCGCTCTACAGATGACAATGGATATGCAGTGGGTCAAAAGGTAAAGTGTTGGGATGATGACCAAGAGGCTTGGTATTCTGCAACAATTGAGCAAATCCAAGGTCAGCAATACTTTCTTCACTACATTGGTTATGACTCATCCTATGATGAGTGGGTTGATAGCGACGAAATTTCCTAACTGTTGAATTAGCACGGGGCCGGCGAGAGCAATATCTCCGATGGGCTATTCGGTGTCGCGCTTTGTGTTAATCTGTAGTACTTTTAAAAATTACGAATTATATCATATCCCCTTGATTGCTTAAACCCGAAGAACCCCACCCCGCCAAAGCTACGCTTTGTCTCCCCTCCCCGCATGCGGGGAGGGGTTCTTTTATTATGGGTAATTTGACAGACAGGAGATTACAAATTATTTTGACACTTGCGCTACGATATCCCCTATTGCCTTTGTGCAATGTATGTGAGGAGTAGTACAGGTCAAAAACATGACAGAAGAGTTTAATACAGAGCGTGCAGAGAATCTGGTTGCGATCGCAGATCAATTCGCTAGGGTGGGGAAAGTTACAGACGTTAAAGCATTTGGAAGTGGTAATATCAATGACACCTTTTTGGCGACTCTAGATTCTTCAGAAGAGCAACATTTTGTCCTGCAACGCATCAACACGCAGGTATTTCGGCAGCCAAAACTGATTATGCAGAATATGCGTACCTTCACTGAGCATATCCACAAACGGTTACAGCACAGCCCCCTAAATCGTCGCTGGGAAGTGCCACGCGTACTCTTGACCAAGAATGCTCAAGACCACTGGAGGGATGCAAACGGCTCTTTTTGGCGGGCGATCAGCTTTATTGAAGGCTCCCAGTCTTTCGATACTATGCGCGATCGCTCACACGCGAAAGAAATCGGTTACGCCCTGGGGATGTTCCACAATTTGATCAGCGATTTGCCACCAGAAAAACTCGCCGATACCCTTCAAGGATTTCATATTACACCGCTTTATCTCCAGCATTACGAGGAAGTGTTGGCAAAAACTACTGCGTGTCAATCTTCGGAAGTTAATTATTGCTTGCAGTTTGTTAGCGATCGCCAAACCTTTGCACATATCCTAGAAAATGCCAAAGTTGAAGGCAAGCTACCTTTGCGTCTGATGCACGGCGATCCAAAAATCAATAACGTGATGTTTGACACTGCTACCCAGCAAGCCGTCAGCGTCATCGACCTCGACACTGTTAAACCCGGTCTGGTACATTACGATATTGGTGATTGCCTGCGATCGGGTTGCAATCCGGCTGGAGAAGAAACCGAAAATTGGGAAAGTATTTATTTTGATACTGATTTGTGTCAAGAAATCCTAAAAGGTTATCTCTCGGTGGCAAAGGCGTTTCTCACCGAAAATGACTATGCATATATATACGATGCAATTCGCCTCATCGCCTTTGAACTAGGATTGAGATTTTTTGCTGATTATTTAGCAGGGAATGTCTACTTTAAAGTTAAGCACCCAGAACATAACTTGGTAAGAGCGATCGTCCAGTTTAAGCTTACCGAAAGCATTGAGTCCCGAGAAACGCAAATTTGCAACATTATTAAAGATATGAAATGAACCAGCAGACATTTTCCCTACAACCCTTTCCTTCTACAAAATCCCTGCCTAATTTGAAAATTGCAGGTAATATTGCCAGAAATGGTAATAAACTTACCATCTGCTTTATGCTTGGAGGCGATTTAAAAGAAATCGTAATTCCTTCACCATCAAACATACCATCACGCAAGCACGAATTGTGGCAAGACACTTGCTTTGAGTTTTTCCTTAGCATCAAAGATTCTGCACGGTATTGGGAATTCAACCTCTCCCCCGCCGGACATTGGAATGTTTATCGTTTGGATGGCTACCGTCAAGGAATGCAAGAGGAAACAGCTTTTGAAAACCTACCGTTTAATGTTCAAAATAAATCCGATGGTTTAACACTTGCGTTAGATGTTGATTTAAATAAAATTATCTCGGCAGAACAAGCTATTGAAGTTGCCATTACGACTGTCATCAAAGATAAAGATGGTGAGATAACTTACTGGGCGTTAACTCATCGAGGCGCAGAGGCTGACTTTCATCTGCGGGATAGTTTCATAGTTGAGTTGTGCTAGTAGTAGATCAGTTAATTAAACTAGTAGAGCTAAGTACAACTTTTCATTAATTGGTAGCGAATCCTCCACGTACCTTTGCGCTTACCTCTGCGCCCCTCTGCGTTTAAATTTCAACCCTCAATTTGCCCCGTCAGCAAAGAGTAAAGGCAATTTTAAAAAATATACCTGTTTCAAATCGCCGCTTGAATATTTTAAAAGTGCGATCGCACTAGTACCGCAAGACGGAAGTCAAAAGTATTATAGAATAAGGTTTTTAGGGATTTTAAATGGTTGCTCTATTTACGCCGTGGCGTACTAGCAAGCATAAAAAATAGGTTAAATATCTAACCCATAGTGGTATTTACATATTTACACATTCATGTGTTTTATTCGATTACTTATATATATGAACAATAATTAGTAACGTTATTTTAAGATTAAAAATAAACTAATTTGCTTATTTCGTTCGATAGAGTTAATTAAAGTTTAAAAAGGCAAAATATAGGATAGATAGCTAAAAAGCAAATTATCAACTGTCAATTTATGCAAAAGATTTATGGCAATACTCAGGGGATAAAAGCTAGCCAAATAAAACAATTACAACGGCTTTACGAGGAAAATCAACCAGCAGATAGATTAATTACGCCGGAATTTGCCCAAGCCTTAGCCACAATTACTAAAGAAATTCATCACCCGATTTGTTGTTATATCAATCGGCGTGGGCAAATTATCCGAATTGCTGTAGGGACACCAAATCAAACTCAAATTGCGGCTGAAGAATTACCCCGCCGCAGTGCCGAACGCTTGAGCGGAATCCGTTGTGTTGCTACTCAATTGAAATCACAACCACCTGATGAAGCATCGTTAATTGCAATGATGCGTCAGCGCTTAGATGCTCTTGTAATATTAACCGCAACTGATAGCGAAGTAAAAGAAGCTTTTCTAACTTACCTTTTCCCCGACCCAGAAAGTCCTTGGGTAATTTCACCTCCTCTAAGTTTGGATGATTTAACCGAACAAGAATTTGATGATCTAGTTCATGAATGGGAGAGAGAAATTGCTGAAGCTGGGGATGGAATATTCCTATCTCAAGAAGTTGTCTCTGACCAAGACAGGGTGCTGCTGGTGGGAGTGCAGACAGAAGATGTATCTGTGCAACGGTTTGAAGATGGGCTGGCAGAACTAGTGCGTTTAGTCGAAAGCGCTAAGGGTATTGTACTAGATACAATGCGGCAAAAGCGCGATCGCATCCATCCCCAAACAGTAGTTGGTAAGGGAAAAATTGAAGAAATCACCCTTTTGGCTCAAAAACTAAGAGCTAATCTAATCGTTTTTGACCGAGATATTTCTGCATCTCAAGCCCGCAACTTAGAACAGGAAATTGGCATCCGAGTTGTAGACCGCACGGAAGTAATTCTAGATATTTTCGCTCAACGCGCTCGCACTCAAGAGGGTAAATTACAAGTAGAGCTAGCACAACTCGAATATATGTTACCTCGGCTGCGCGGTCGCGGCCAGGAAATGTCTCGATTAGGTGCGGGAATTGGTACGCGAGGGCCTGGTGAAACAAAACTAGAAACGGAACGGCGAACAATTCAACGGCGAATTGGTCAACTACAGGAAGAAGTAAATCAATTACAAGCACATCGCGCCCGCATTAGACAACAACGACAACAGCAAGAAATTCCAGTTCTGGCATTAGTTGGCTATACCAATGCTGGTAAATCTACTTTGTTAAATGTGTTAACTAATGCAGAAGTTTACACCGCAGATCAACTATTTGCTACCCTCGATCCAACAACCCGCAAGGTAGTAATTACACAACCAGAAACACAACAACGCAGGTCGATTCTGCTCACAGATACTGTAGGGTTTATTCACGAACTCCCGCCAGCACTGATGGATGCGTTTCGCGCCACATTGGAGGAAGTCGTTGAGGCTTCGGCCATGATTCATATTGTGGATTTGTCCCATCCAGCTTGGGAAAGCCATATTGCGAGTGTGCTGGAAATACTCGAAGAAATGCCTGAGATTCCAGAAAAAAGTTTGGTTGCTTTTAACAAGGTTGACCAAGTAGATAGCGAAACCTTGGCTAGAGTTCAACAAGATTATCCCGAAGCTGTGTTTATATCAGCAAGCCAGCGCTTGGGTTTAGAGACTTTAAAAATGCGATCGCTCCAACTAATTGACGAACCCGTTAAGGCGATTGCAGTCCCACAAAATTCATATTAACCAGAAGGAATTATATGACACCGACCATCATTGTTCACGGTGGAGCAAAAACCATCACAGACGATAAAGTTGCAGCCAACAATGCAGGCTGTACAGCAGCAGTAGAAGCGGGTTGGGCTGTGCTAATCAGTGGAGGTAGTGCCGCAGAAGCTGTTGAAGCAGCTATTCGAGTTCTGGAAACTGACCAGACATTTAACGCTGGTCTTGGTGCAACTCTCAACAGCGATGGAGAGGTAGAGTTAGACGCGGCGATCATGGAAGGCTCATTAAGTTGGGGAGCAGTTGCAGCAGCTCAGGGGATACGCCATCCCATCTCGGTTGCACGACAGATTATGGATGATAAACCCAGGCTGCTAGTAGCGCGGGGTGCAGAACGCTTTGCCGCAGACAATGGCGCCGAAATGTGTAAAAAAGATGACTTGATAGCTGATGAACAGTGGGAGCAGTGGAAGGAGGATCAGGAAGTAATTGATCGCCCCAACACTGTAGGTTGTGTAGCCTTGGATGCTAGCGGCATCCTAGCTGCTGGCACTTCAACTGGCGGCACTACCAAGCAGCAACAAGGTCGCGTCGGTGACACTGCGCTTGTTGGCTGTGGCTTGTACGCTGACAATAAAATCGGCGGTTGCTCAACAACAGGTGATGGCGAGTCGATTATCCCGGTGGTTTTGGCTAAAACTGCGATCGATTTTTTGAGTGGAGACAGACACCCAGAGGAAGCAGCACAGATGGCGATTGACACTTTGGTTTCTAAGGTTAAAGGTGAAGCTGGGTGCATCCTCATAGACCGTCAAGGACGCGTTGGCTGGGCGTATAACTCATCACACATGGCTTGTGCTTATATGACCGAAGGACAAGACAAGGTGGCTGTCTTTACCAAGAAATAACTTATACCAATTCCTAATGGGCTACGCTAAGGTAATGGGTAATTAATAAAGCTAAATTACAGCTTTGTTTTTTGAAATTGGTGTTACTTGGAAATCCAGGAAACTTGTTTAATATAAACAACCGCATCCACAAACGGATGCGGTTTATCGGAGGAGTACATGTCAAAATACGACTTTCATTATTTTCAAGGGAGTACTCTTTCTGATCTGTTTGCTCAAGATATCACAGATGCATCTTATGGGTTTATTTTAAATTACCCTGCAACTGGCAGTTGGGCTGCTTACCCCAACCGGAAAAAATATTTTCTTCAAGATGGCAGTAGTGAAGCCACCAAAACCTCCTTCGACAAGATTTGTCAGAAAGAACCTTGGAAAAATCTGGGTGTCTTAGGCGATCGCATTCCTGGAATTGTGATTATAGAGCCGCCAAAGTCGCTAATTGGCTACTGGCAAGAGCATTTCGGCTTCAGCCACTCCAATATTGAAATGATGGATTGCTCGACTTATCTAGATGATCTCAGCCACAGCGAACGCTTTGACAAACTCATTAGTTTATTTCCTTTTGATCACCTCAAACCTGAAAAACACGCTGTTGATCCAGACACTCATTACCGCTTACTCAGCAAAGTAGCACTAGCCGAATTGGGGGTGCAATGTCCGAAATACAAGAGCTATAATCTGCATCAAGTCAATCTCGAAGACATTCAGTTACCACAATTTCCATATTTAATTAAAACGTCCCACGGACTCTCAGGAGAAGGCACTTACATCATCAAAAGTCCCAGCGATTTGAACTACTGCCTTGAAGAAATTAAGAAATATCTCAATATTAAGTTGCTCGATACGATTATTGTTTCGGAGTTCGTCAAGAATGAAGTGCAGAATTACTGCGTACAATTCTATGTCAACAAACTAGGAGAGATAACCCTCATCGGCACTACCAGCCAACTTGTCACTCCAGAAGGTAACTATTTAGGGGGACTGATTGACTACCGCAACACTGACATGAGCAAGTTCTTTGAGATGATTGCTAACGTTGGTCAGTATGCTCACAAACAGGGTTATTTCGGCGTGATTGGCTTTGATGTGCTGGAAGACCAAGACGGACAATTGTATGCGATCGATGCCAATTTTCGAGTCAATGGCTCGACTCCGTTGTGCTTGCAGCGTAATACCCTACTGGGACTGGGAAAGGAAGTAGCTAAATATTCCAGTGACTACCGCATGGAAGGAACATTGGATTCAATTCTAGTCACCTTAAAACCAGAACTAGATCGCAAAGACTTGATTATTCTGTCAGCTTTAGAGAAGGTCAAATACGGAAAAATCTTCACCGAAATTTATGCGATCGTTACTGGAGAAACTATCCAGGAAATGCAGCATATTGAGCATAAATTACAGAATAAGGGATTACAATGGCTCCATTAGGTACTTCCAACTAAAAAATATCCCATCGCATTTAGGGCAGGGGGAGGAACAGTGGTATTGAATCCGAAAATTAGGATAATTTATTTTTCGGAGTTCCCTTAAACAATACCGATTTTGAGATTTGGCGTTACAAAGCCTTACTTATCTATCGTTGAAATTGCTGTCCTTTGCTTAAGCCTTAAGAAGATATCTGAAAAGTTTTTTGTATACACTGAACGCTTCAAATTCCCTTTTTTAAGAGGAGTTAGAGGAGATTAGCAAATACTTGATACTTTTCAGACATCCTCTAAAGTAATTAACTTCGTTTTATTACAGTTGAGGGAAAAATGAAAAGGAATAACTTAGAGTACTACGACTTGAATGCAGATAAATGGTGGAAGGAAGACGAAACTTTATATCTGTCTAACCATCTTAACAAGTCGAGATTTGAGTTTTTTTCCAATTTTGTTCCTAATTGGAAAGGGCTTGAAGTTTTAGATATTGGCTGTGGAGGAGGATTAGCTTGTGAATATGTAGCGAATTTAAATGCTTATGCATCTGGAATAGATTTATCGTTGAATTCAATTAAAACCGCCCAGGAACATGCTAAAAAGAATAATTTAAATATTGATTATCAGCGTGGCATAGCTGAAAATCTCCCTTATGAAGAAAATAGCTTTGATGTTGTTTTGTGCTTTGACGTTTTAGAGCATGTTGACGATTGGCAAAAAGTTATTTTTGAAGCTTTTAGGGTTTTAAAAAAAGATGGATTATTTTTATTTGACACAATTAATAGAAGTTTTAAATCTAAATTTATAATGATCTGGCTTTTAGAGGATACTTTAAAGCATCTACCGTCTGGGCTTCACGACTGGAATAAGTTTATTAAACCCCAAGAGATGAACGAAATAATGGAAAGGGCTGGTTTTGCAGATTCTGTAATTAAAGGATTTGATTTGACGGGTGGCACTAACTTTAAAACTTTGAGAAATATTTTGCTTAAGGGCTTAAATAATCAAGCAGAAAGTGACAAAGTAGAATTATTTAAAATAGAAATTAATGATGATACTTCTGTCTGCTACATTGGTAAAGCAGTTAAGCTGAGTGGATAAAATTGTGTTTGAGGCTACGTTTCAATTTAATAATATACCCTCACTTTTATAGATACAACTTTTGTAGGAAATAGATAGCATCAGAGATATTTTATTCTTCGCTTCATTCCAATAGAGATTTAATAAGGATAAAAAGCATGAAATTTCAAATAGAATGCAATACGAGCAAAAGTAACAAAAGTAACCAACGATGCTTAATTTGTCAGCAAAAGTTTCAGACCCATAAAGCTAGATTAATTATATGCAATGACCAAGGCGAAGGCTATGGAGATATATGCCATCAATGTATATCTAAAGGCGGAAATTGGATTCAATTTCAGCTCCAAGAGTTCAGCCAGAAAATGCTAGTTTTAAAATGAACGAGAGCATGTTAAAAAATGCCCATGTTTCAGGCTATGATTAGTCATTTTGGCTTACTATAGGACTAGTATTTGATTTTTGAAAGAAATCCGTACAACTCGAAAAGGCTAATTTTCTATTCCCTACTCTCTGCCTATCGCGCTTGCGCTGCGCTTCTCTTTGCAGAGAGGCTTCTCTTTCAGAGACGCGAATGCGCACCATGCAAATAAGTATGGCTACGCCACGCTGCGCGAACAGGAATCAAAGCGGATTGCTATAGTTTACAAGATAAAAGTATACCTGAGACAACTGAATGAGTGAGTTGCAAATCGGTACTAGTGGTTGGGTTTATAAGCATTGGATGGATATTTTCTATCCGTCAAATTTGCCTAGTGATCAGCAACTTTCATTTTATGCACAACACTTTACCACTGTAGAAATTAATTTTTCCTTTTATCGTTTGCCAGAACGGTATATGTTTGAAAATTGGCGCCAACAAACACCATCTAATTTTATTTTTGCTGTCAAAGGTAGCCGCTATCTCACCCACATGAAGAAACTAAAAGACGCGATAGAACCACTATCCCGTCTCATGGAACGTGCATCTGGATTGCAAGAAAAGCTCGGCCCTATTTTATTTCAATTTCCTCATACTTGGCACATTAATCTTGAGCGTCTTCAGCCATTTTTGGAATTACTGCAAACTTACCCACAACAACAATTTACCCTTGAATTCCGTCACACAAGCTGGTTGATTCCCCAAGTTTACAAACTACTGGAAAGTGCAGGTGTAGCCCTTTGCCTACCTGTAAGCCCAACGGTTCCTCTTGATGTGGGTTTAACTGCTCCTTGGACATATATCCGTATGCATAGTGGGCAATGGGATGTTGGCTACAGCGATGAAGAGTTATCTACATGGGCCGAGCGTATCCGTTTATTCCTTACGCAGGGGATTAATGTTTACGTGTACTTTAATAACGACCCCAATGGATATGCTATTCGTGATGCTCAGAGATTGTATATTTTGCTGGGATGTTGTTGAAACAAGTGTTGGTCTGAACTTGATATTAGGGCAGACAATGAAAGGCAAACCTTGCTCCTATTAATAGTTAAAAACTTATTCCTTTACTTCTATCAGATTAGTTGGCTGCCTGATGGGAAATAGGACTCGCATTAGCTGAACTACTGGTACTGAGCGCTGCTCTTGAACAAAAACCAAAAATACAAGTGCAGCCATCCGTAGTAAGCCTGAGAGAACAAACAGCCCTAGCAAACCTTCCATAAAAGGTAGAGTCACTAGAAAGCTACCAAGAGTGATACCTATTGCTCCAGTTATACCAGCAACTGCTCCTACGATCGCAAAGTAACTAGATTGATGACGCACGGGTGATATTCCCATCATCATATTGTTGGTACACAAATCAATTGCCGCCCACGTCGCGCCAGCTAGTATATGCAACAAGGGTAACCAGATCCAAAAAGAAATTTGATCACTTCCAACTCCTAGCCACAGCAGAGGTGTCACCGCCACCAAAACTCCCACTAATAGCAGTAGCGGACGATTCCCAATTCGGTCGGCCAGTTTCCCCCACAAAAGCAGCATTAACATATTCGCACCAGTTCCTAATCCGTGATAAATCGTTACCACACTAATATCTATATCCAAGTTATCCAGCATATAGAGGTTAAAGAAAGGAGCGCTGATGTTAACAGCAAAGCACCAGATGCTCAGGTAAAGTACAAACTTGCAAAAATTAGCATCTTTGAGAAAACTAAAATCTATACCATGAGACTGCGGTTGAGATGTATCTGAACCCGTGGCTTTTAAAAGCTGCGGGTTTACATCGGTCATCCAGAACTGACAGATTTGACTGATTAATCCCAGCAAAATTCCTAGAACCAAGACTGCACCATAGCCTTGAAGTGTTCCACTAGGCCAAACCGATACTGCTAAACCTAGCAGCGGCACACCAATAAGGTTAGTCAAGCCAACAAGGCTATTGCGAAAGCCGAAATATCGCCCCCGCAAACGTACAGGTACTAACACAGCAGACCAACCAAGCCAGGGAGCACGACCGAAAGCTTCAATGATATTACCTAGCAATAGAATTGCCAATGTCAACTGTACTACTTGGTATCCAGCCAGATCAGATGAAGTAACCAGCACAATCGCTGGCAGAAGAATCAACCACACCAACCGCGATGGGATGAAGATAGATATGAAATACCAACGGAAGCTGGTACTTCGGTTTACCAAATATGCTCCCAGTGGTTGAAGCAGATTCACCATCTGAGGAATAGCGGCGAGCAAACCAATTTCTACTGGCCCAGCACCCAACTCTAGCAAGAAATTACTGAGCAACGCGCCGCCGATGACACCATAAAAAATCGTAGCAAAGATACTCTCATAAGTAAGCGCTGTAAGGCTTATGCGAATTTCTGGCTTAGAAATTTTTAAAAACAGTTTCGGAGTTGGAAAAAGTACCGTCTCCGTTAATGCCCTATCCTCTGAAATTTCTTGAATGGGGACAGGGGGAAGAGAGCTAGCTTCTACTAAAATGTTATCTTCTTGGGACTGAACCATATTATCTAATCAATATTTAAAGAGTTAAATTGTTATAACTACTATTAGCTAAAGTTAGTAAAACTTATATAATATTTCATCAATAAGCTTTAACGCATTGCAATTCCTTTATTGTCCGAAAGGCTAAGGCGTGTTTTCAAACTACTCGTTTAGCCTCCTAAATTTTAAGATGCCCTAAATCCAAGCCACTTGCTCTACTTGGGGAGACCAAGACGCTCGTTCGCACCTTCTCCCAAAGGGAGAGGCTAGCGCCTGCTCGTAGGATGCCCGAACGCGAATTTATTTTTAGGAGAAGGGCTGTAAGGAGAAGACCGCAAGACCGCATTCCCTTAAAAAGACTTGATTCAGACTCCCCCCAACCCCCCTTTTTAAGGGGGGTTGGGGGGAACTAAGACTTTAAAAACACGCTTTAGTTCATAGTAAGTATTGACTATAGATTGCTTTTGCAGAGAAGACAGACATATAGCTGTGCTTGGGCTTCTAATCAAAAAAGCCAATTAATTGACATAAATTTAATTCTATCTATAGAGATTGCGCTAGAAACTTCCTTACATAAATATTCTTAGCAGATAATGAATATTTTGTGGAGATAAAATAATTGATATTTCCCAAATTCACTCTTAAGAATTAATACCTTTGCAAAGGAATCTTAAAATTTAGCTGGCACTAGTACACATAGACATAAATAATGCTGAATTATAACCAATAGTTAGGATTAGGGTTTAAGTTGAACTTCTTTGAGTAATTTTACTAGATGACATGGAGATAGAATTTCCACTCCGACGCTGTTTGTCTACTTAACCTACTAATTCTAGCGATCCTAAATAACTAATATATAACCAATTGCATAAGCCTTAAGAAATTATTTCACTGGAAATTTCTATCGTGAGGTATCATTGCTCATCTTACGGAATGTGCAACGATGGGCTATGCCCCGCCGGAGGCGATCGCAACATCAGTAAAAAACTTTTTTATGGCACAGACAGAAATTGACGATATATCGGCAGATAGCTCCTTGCTTGATCCAGAAAAAGATTTACTAGGGCATGCGAAGTTTGCCAAGTATCTAGCGAACAGTATTTGCAAAATGACCTATCCTGAAGGTTTCGTTATTGCAGTTTACGGTTCTTGGAACTCTGGCAAATCTACATTATTAAACTTTGTAGTTCACTATCTTCAGCAAAAGCCAGAGGAAGAGAAACCAATCATCGTTCCTTTTAATCCCTGGTTATTCTCTGGACACGAAAATATCACAAGGCGCTTTTTTGAGCAATTACAAAACGTTTTAAGCAAAGAATCATCCGTATCAAAAGGTTTGAAGGAGAGATTAGCTGATTTTGCTGCCATTATTTCAGACATTCCTCTGCCTTATGCTCAAACTGGCAAGGCATTAGCAGCATTATTGGACGAGAAGAACAAGGACGCTGCCGAATTAAAAGAAGAAGTAGAAGATACCTTAGTACAGCAGCAACGGCGAATAGTTGTAACAATTGACGATATTGATCGGTTGGCTGCGGAAGATATCAAGCAGTTATTTCGTATTTTTAAAGCAATGCGAAATTTTACTAATCTTGTCTATCTTCTGGTTTTTGATAAAGAAGTTGTAATGAGAACAGTTGCAGATACTAAAGAAATATCTGAAGAAGCATACTTAGAAAAAATTATTCAAGTTGGTTTTGAGTTACCTACCCCTGATAAAACCTCACTTCGTAGGCTACTTTTTGAAAAGCTTGATAACATATTTTCTCAAACCCCAAAACAACAAATCAACCAAACTCGCTGGAGTGATATTTACTTTCAAGGAATAGAACACTTTATTACTAACATCCGCGATATTACTCGTTTGATTAACACTTTAACAGTGACGTATCCAGTCGTAAAAGATGAAGTAAACCCTGTTGATTTTATTGCTATTGAGTCTTTACGAGTATTTTGCCCAAAGATATATACTATAATCCATCAAAATCCTCATATTTTTGTAGGAGACGTAAACCTTTCAATAGACGAACTCAAAAATCTTCTGAATACCTGGATTGCTCAACTGCGAGATGAGAACAAGCAGCCTGTTAAAAACCTGCTAATGCAGCTTTTTCCTAAGTTAAAATTCATTTTGGGTAATACTTATCTAGATGAAAAGCAACACTTGGAATGGCGCGAACAGCTACGTGTGTGTAGTTTAGAAATATTTCCTATTTACTTTCGTCTGTCGTTATCAGTAGGTGAATTATCTAATATTCAGATAAAAATTATCCTTGGTTTGGCTGAAAATACAGAGAAATTTAGAAATTATTTGATAGAGCTTGCTAAACAAAAACTTCCAAACGGCACAACGCAAGCCAGGGTGTTTATAGAACAGCTAGAAAATTCCACTGAAGAAATTCCTGTGAATTACATCCCTTCAGTTGTAGAAGCTTTGTTGGATGTAAGCGAGGAATTATTATCTCAAGATGATGAATCTCATAGCATTCTTGCTTTTGGCAATGAAGTTATTATTAGTCGTTGTATCTCGCAACTCTTGCATCAAATTAATGAAACATCACGATTTGAGTTGCTAAAAAAAGTAATTACCCAAGGGAAAGCCTTACCAATAATTAATCATGAAATTGCAACATTAAAAGAGCAACAAAGTCAATATGGTACAGATAAATCTAACTGTGAAGAGAAATGGCTTGTGAACGCACAGCATCTCAAAGAACTAGAAGAGATGACTACCAAAATGTAGGTAAAAAGGGATACTACCTATAAATAATATAAAATCTGGATTTATTTATAGTGTTCCTTGGTTGGATAGAATATAGTAACAAAAGTGAAAAGTGGGTTAAAAATAAATTTACTTATTGGTGATAAAAACACTACCACTAGATATATAAATATTTTATAACCCACGAAAGATTTAGATATTTTCAGCACTTTTTAATATCAGGGAATATACTTTACTCCACACGTTGCACTCATGGAATCGTATGACGTTGTAATTATTGGCGCTGGTCATAATGGTTTAGTTTGTGCTGGCTACCTGCTAAAAGCTGGTTACAGCGTCCTGTTATTAGAAGGGCGATCGCTCCCCGGCGGCGGTTCTACAACTGAAGAACTTATGCCTGATGAAGCACCTGGTTTTAAATTTAGTCCTTGCGCGATTAACCATCTATTTATTTTCTTAGGGCCAGTCATCCAAGAGTTAGAACTGCATAAGTACGGCTTGGAATATCTTAGCTGCGATCCAGTTGCCTTTTGCCCTCATCCAGATGGGAAGTACTTCTTAGCTCACAAATCGGTGGAAAAGACTTGTGCGGAAATTGCCCGTTACAGTCAGCGTGATGCTGAAAAATACGCTGAATATGCCGATTTTTGGCAGCGCTTTATCACAGGGATTGCTCCTTTCTTCAATGCACCACCTAAATCAATTGTTGATATTGCTGGTAATTACAATCTCAATAGTCTGCAAGACTTATTTTCCCTTCTAGGTGGCTCTAACACAACCCTTGATTTACTCCGTACCCTACTCAGCAGTGCCACAGATAATATTAACGAGTACTTCGATTCTGAGTTTGTCAAAGCACCTCTGGCTAGACTCTCAGCCGAACTGAGTTCCCCTCCCTCACAAAAAGCTATGTCCTTTGGGGCGATGATGATGATGTTGCGTCATAATCCTGGTATGGCAAGACCGCGTGGTGGTAGCGGTGGACTTGTGGAAGCTTTGGTGAAGCTGGTAAAAAGTCAAGGTGGTACGATTCTCACCGACCAAAAGGTAGAAAAAGTTTTGGTAGATAATGGTAAAGCTGTTGGTGTGCGCGTTGCTGGTGGCAAAGAATATCGTGCGAATAAAGGTGTAATTTCAAGTATTGATGCCAAACGCTTATTCTTGCAACTAATGGATAGTAGCGATGTCGATAGTAGCGATCGCAACTTGCGCGAAAGGTTAGACCGCCGCATCATTAACAACAATGAAACCATCCTCAAAATTGATTGTGCTTTATCTGAACCCTTGCGCTTTGTCCACCACAATCACCAAGATAATTATCTGATGGGTTCTATTCTGATTGCTGATTCCGTCACTCATGTAGAACAAGCTCATAGTTTGATTACTCTAGGCAAAATTCCTGATGAAGACCCATCAATGTATGTAGTAATGCCTACCGGACTCGACCCATCGATGGCACCGGAAGGGAAACACACATTATGGATAGAGTTTTTTGCACCTTATCAAATTGCTGGTGCGGAGGGTACAGGGTTAAAAGGTACGGGTTGGACGGATGAACTGAAAAACAAAGTTGCAGACAAGGTGATTAATAAACTGGCGCAGTATTCGCCCAACCTTCAACATTCAATCATCGCCCGTCATGTAGAAAGCCCGGCTGAGTTGGGAGAACGGCTAGGGACTTATAAAGGTAATTATTATCATA
The DNA here is from genome assembly GCF_014696655.1 of Nostoc sp. FACHB-888. Taxonomy (NCBI): domain Bacteria; kingdom Bacillati; phylum Cyanobacteriota; class Cyanophyceae; order Nostocales; family Nostocaceae; genus Nostoc; species Nostoc sp. FACHB-888. The sequence continues at coordinate 150,514 of NZ_JACJQM010000007.1, forward strand.
TTGATATGACCTTAGAACAGATGCTTTGCTTCCGTCCTTTGCCAGAATTAGCTAACTACAAAACACCAATTGATAACTTATATCTTACTGGTGCTGGAACTCATCCGGGTGGTTCAATTTCCGGTTTGCCGGGACGCAACTGTGCGCGTGTGTTTTTGCATAATGAGCAACCTATCGCCCAGAAAATCAAGGAAGCGGGAGGTTCAATTAAATCTGCTTTCGCATCTGTCTTAAGGAATGAATCAGACTAAGAGGCTATTTGTAAACTGGTGGGTGATGTATCACAAATTTTAGATTCTCCTAAATCCTCCTTAAAAAGGAGGACTTTGAGAAGATTATTCCCTTTTAAAAGCTACGGTGTACATACAAGTCTTTGGTGAAGTCATTTAAGATTTATCGCGCAGATAGATCCTGAGATACCTCACCCTGGTAATGCTTAAGCAAAACCTGTCCCTCTCCTTATCAGGGCTACGGTGTAGACACAAGCTTTTTAGAGTTGCTATGTAATAGCGTAGAGTAGGCTAATTTTTACAAGTTTATTGGCATTGCGGGTCAATGCAATAGCATTGCAGTTCGATGCAATAGCATTGCGGGTCAATGCAATAGCATTGCAGTTCGATGCAATAGCATTGCAGTTCGATGCAATAGCATTGCGGGTCGATGCAATGGCATTGCGGGTTAAGGTATAAAAGCAGCTTTAAAAGACTTTTGTGTACACGGTACCCTTATCAAGGAAAGAAATGTCCCATAGGACAGGGTGAGGTCTTTTGATCAGGTTCCTGACGCTTCTTAACCGAAAAGATCAAAAATATATAAAATGCTTACAGATACTTCCTGTGACGCTTTTATATTCCCCAATAGACAGAGAACTGCAACCGTAATAGTAACTAAGATGTGGGTGTAGGAGAGTTATTAAATAATATTTACAATGGCAACTGAAAGTAACAAAACGATTGAATTATCTACTGAAGCTAAAGCTTATAACGGTGTCGATCGCAATGCTTGGATTCTTGGGTGGAATCCCCAACAAGAACTGTGGAACGGGCGGTTAGCAATGATTGGCTTTATTTCTTACGTACTTTGGGATTTGGCTGGCTATAGCTTAGTACGTGACGTACTCCACTTGGTTCGTTAAATCCTCGCTTATATTTATCCCCTCTTGGGAGAAATCAATAAAGAACAACTTAGTAGCCTCTTAGTACTTAACCTACTGGTGATGTAAAGTCTAATACCAGGGTTATAGATGGACGCACTAATACAATTGCTAAGGAGAAAATATGATAACTAAAGATACAATACGTGCATTAGGAGTATTTGCTAATTCTCAAGGAATAGAGCAGGCAATTAATGAATTGAAAACTGCAAACTTTCCTTTGGAGAAAGTTTCTGTCATTGCTAAAGATGTAGAGCAGGGCGATCGCGTAGGTGAAACGCAGATAAGCGATCGCATTGGCGATCAAGATGTGAATACAAGCGGAGCAGTAAGAGAGGCACTGACAGCAAGTACTTGGGGTAGCGTGTTAGTTGGTTTGAGTAGTCTGGCACTTCCTGGTTTAGGAGCTGTACTCGCAGCAGGTTCTGTAGGTGTAGCATTAGTCAGCAGCGTGGGAGGTGTTGCTGTGGGAGCCGCAGCAAATCAGAATTTACTCAAGGCACTAGGCGATTTAGGCATACCCGAAGAGAGAGCCAGAGTTTATAGCGATCGCCTCCAGCAGAGTTATTATTTGCTCATATTAGAAGGCTTACAAGAAGAGATTCATCGCGTTGAACCAATGTTACGCGATCGGGGTATTGAATATTGGGGCGTTTATGATTCCGCGCAGGCTTCAAATGGTGAGGGAAATTAGTACTTTGTTCATAACAAAAAGGTTTTTCACAGGTGTTGCTATATCTGTGCATTGAATCCAAAATTTTTAACGAATTCTTATAGCGGTTATTGTGCGGATTATCTTAGGAAAAATAACGGAGTAAACCTGATGGGTACACAGCAGAATACCTGTGAAATCAGCCAACTCCTAAAAACTTTTGATACCTTAATCCAGCTATCCCAAGCTAGCTTTGACTATCAGTTAGTACTGGCAGATATTTGGCTAAAGGCATTTTCAGAACTGACGCGGGAGTTGGCCTCTTATGAAGCCAAGGGTGAAACAATTGACAATTGGCGACAGTTTCTGGAAGTCTGGAGTAATATATTTGACCGAGAATTTGCACAGAAGTTCCGTTCAGAGGATGCCCAGGCAATTCACGGGAAATTCTTGAAATTAGGCATGAGCTATTGGCTCGAACAACAACAGCTGCTAGAAGGAGTTCGCAAGAAGCTTGAGGTGCCGATTTGTAATCAGGTGGATGAAACCAAGCTTTAATTTCATTTAGTTATTTCTACCTTTTTTGTTAGTCCTAAAGCTAGATGTGGTTTTTGGGATTAGAGGCGAAATTGTAATAAGTAATCAAATAAGATAAGAACATGAACACTGAGAACGTAACCAATTCTAACAATACCGAACGTACAACACTTGAAGGTGGAAGCAAAGAAGCTCTCAATAAAAAAACCTCTGCCCAATTTCTACTTAGCACATCACTGGGAGTTATAACAATTATCCTAGCTGCTGTAAGTGCTTATTACGGACTTATTCGATTTTAATCCTATTTATTTAAGCAGGAAATTTTTGTTTTTTTGATGACATTGAAAAATTTCAGACATAACATGATCCTCAGCAAAACGTATGGTAGTGCTTTTAGTTTCTAAAAAACCCTTATTTGGGTGAAAGCACTGCCATATTTTTCTGAGGTTTGAACTTTACTTTTTTTCATCCAAGATGTTATCAAAAAACGATGCACGAGTCTATCGAACTAATCGAAAAGCTAGTTAATAGCGTAGATATCTTCAACCGCTTGCGCGAACAAGAGATTGAGATTGGGGTGACACCTAAGCAAGAAGTCTACCGGGAAGACAAGTTAGTACTGTATCACTTTCAATCCCAAGTTGAAAAATCGTTTAATATTCCGATCCTAATAGTTTATGCCTTAGTTAACCGTCCCTACATTGTAGATTTACAGGAGGGGCGATCGCTTGTTGCCAATTTACTCAATCTTGGTCTAGATGTTTACTTGATTGATTGGGGATATCCTAACCAAGACGATCGCTGGCTCACTATTGACAAATACATCAACGGATATATCAATAACTGTGTAGATGTGATCCGCGATCGCCACAACTTAGAGCAGATTAACTTATTGGGAATTTGTCAGGGGGGAACCTTCAGTCTTTGCTACAGTTCCCTTTACCCAGAAAAGGTAAAAAACCTGATTACTATGGTTACGCCAGTCGATTTTCACATCAATGAAGGACTTCTCAATGTTTGGAGTGGAAGCAGTTTAGGGACACAAGCATTAGATGTGGATCTTTTAGTTGACACTTTAGGTAATATTCCTGGCAACTTTCTCAACTTTGTCTTCGTAATGTTGAAGCCTTTTCAGTTAGGTGTCAAAAAGTATATTGATCTATTGGAACTTGTTGAGTATGAGGACAAGCTGCTCAATTTTCTCCGCATGGAAAAGTGGATTTTTGACAGTCCAGATCAAGCTGGAGAGACTTTTCGACAATTTATTAAGGACTTCTATCAAGGAAACAAATTAATTAAAGGTAAGATTGAGATTGGCAACAAGCGAGTAGATTTGGGAAATATCCGCATCCCAATTTTAAACATTTATGCCGAACAGGATCATCTAGTTTTACCAGCATCATCCTTAGCTCTTGAGAAATATGTTGGCAGTGTTGATTATACAGTGCGATCGTTTCCAGTTGGACATATTGGTATGTATGTGAGCAGCAAAGTTCAAAAAGACCTACCGCCAACGATTGCCGATTGGCTGAAGGCGCGAGAATAAAATATTGATTTTTCCAAAAATTCTGTACTCTAGAATACAAAATTATTCAATGGAATGTCCTTTCTTTAGGTAGACGACTATACTAGTATTTACTTCTAAAGATTGATTTTTTAGCAAAAAAATTATTGTAAATTATTGTTAAGTAAATTAATTTTGTTTTCTAAATGCACTACTTTTTGCAAAATAACTAATTAAATTAAAAGCAATTCTTCAAAAAATCCTAAATAGGAATTTACTTAAAAATTCATATCATATTTATTTTATTATTTTCAATTTTTAATTCACCAACGTGATGAGAAGTATGGAAGAAGCTTATATTGTCTCAGCAGTTCGCACACCACTTGGTAGGTTTGGAGGTGTTTTAGCAGATTTGTCTCCAGTAGACTTAGGTGCGATCGCCATGCGTGCAGCCTTAGAACGAGCCGGAGTATCAGGAGAAGCTTTAGACTTGTATATTTTTGGTAATGTACTTAGCGCCGGACACGGACAGTCATTGCCTCGTCAAGCAGCTTTCAAAACTGGGATTCCGCAGAAGGTGAACGGATATGCAGTAAATATGGTGTGTTCATCGGGAATGATGAGTGCGATTAACGGTGTTAGTGCAATTCGTTCTGGTGATGCTGAAATGGTACTTGCTGGAGGCATGGAATCGATGTCCCAGACGGGGTTTTTGTTATCGCAACGAGCTAGATGGGGATACAAATCCTTATTAGGTTCACCAGAACAACTCACCGATGTTTTACTCCAAGACGGACTCACCGATCCCATCAGTGGCGAAACGATGGGAGAACAAGCAGAACAACTGGCAACTGCTTACCAAATTACACGGGATGAGTTGGATGAAGTAGCTTTCTTTTCCCAAGCTAGAGCAGCTCAAGCGACTGAGCAAGGCTTGTTTAAACAAGAGATTGTACCAATTGAGGTTGCGGGTAAGAAAGGTTTACAAGTTGTAGATCGAGATGAAGGAATTCGCCCCGAAACTACTTTAAAAACTCTTGCAGGACTGAAGCCAACTTTCAGATCGGATGGTGTGTTTACGGCTGGTAATAGCAGTCAAATATCCGATGGAGCGGCAGCTCTAGTTTTGGCAAGTAAAACAGCAGTAGAACGCTACCAACTCAATCCTATAGCACGGCTGATTGGCGGAGTCTGGACAGGAGGAGAATCTTGGCGGTTCCCCGAAGTTCCCATATTGGCAGTGAACAAGCTTTTAGACAAACTCAAAATGAAAATTTACGATTTTGATTTGTTTGAAAACAACGAAGCATTTGCTATAAGCAATGTCTTGTTCAATCGGGAGTTGGGCGTTCCTTATGAAAAATTAAATGTCTATGGTGGGGCGATCGCTTTAGGACATCCCATTGGGGCTTCAGGAGCGCGAATCTTAGTAACACTGCTCAACGCTTTGCAGCAGCAAAACGGGCAGTTTGGATTGGCAGCAGTTTGTCACGGGACTGGTGGCGGTACTGCGATCGCACTGGAGAGGCTGAGGTAATTCGTATGGCATCTTTGGGATTAGAAAATCAAGTGGTTTTGGTAACTGGCGGTAATCGGGGAATTGGAGCTGCGATCGTCAATCTGCTTTTGGAGTTGGGAGCAAAAGTAGCTTACACCTACCGCAGCGATTACAATCCGCAGATGGGGAGTTTGGCAATCTCAGCCGATGTCACCGATGAAGTGGCTATGGAGGAGGTGACACAAAAGGTTGAAGAGCAACTTGGCCCAATTTACGGGGTTGTCGCTAATGCTGGAATTACACGAGACAATTTTTTCCCAAAACTGACAACGGCAGACTGGGATACAGTAATCGATACTAACTTGAAAGGAGTCTACAACACCTTAAAACCCGTTATTCCTAAGATGTACGAACGGCGTTCTGGCTCTGTTGTCTGTATCACTTCAATTTCCGGCGAACGTGGAAATCTCGGTCAGACAAACTACGCAGCATCGAAGGCAGGAACAATTGGCTTGACAAAATCTCTGGCTCTAGAAGCGGCACGTTACGGAGTGCGGGCTAATGCTGTGTCACCGGGATTTATTGAGACTGATATGCTCACCCCGATTTCAGATAAAGTCAAGCAACGGATTTTGTCTGAAATTCCCCTGTCTCGCTTTGGGAAACCGGAGGAGGTTGCTTGGGCAGTAGCATTTCTGCTTTCGCCAATAGCCAGCAGCTACGTTACTGGTACAGTTGTGCGAGTCAACGGCGCTCATCATACATAAACAAATGACAAATTCAAAATAGTAGGAGTAACTGTGAACATGGGATTTGAAAAGCGGCAAATAGATGTAAGTGGACTCAATATTCGCTACTTAAGTGGGGGTAATGATGATCCACCGTTAGTGCTGCTACATGGAGTCGGTGATAGCGCTATAGATTGGTCTTGGGTAATACCTACTCTAGGAACTAAACATCGTGTTATAGCCGTAGATTTCCCAGGTTCCGGGGATAGTGCTAAACCCAAGCGTGAATATTCGCTGGAATTTTTGACAGAGTTCTTAGGCAATTTTCTCAACGCTTTAGAAATTCAACGAGCAGTATTGGTAGGTAATTCATTAGGTGGTTTGATTGCTTTGCGCTATGCACTGTCAAATCCCGAACGCGTACCAGCATTAGTACTGGTAGACAGTATGGGATTTAGCCAAGTGGTCAACCCAATTCTGTCAAATTTGACTTTGCCCTGGTATGGAGAGTTAGCGATCGCCTGGAGCAAAACACCATTGGGTGCAAAGCAAAGGGCTTGGTCACGGGCGGCGTTGCTTTTTGCTAATCCCTTGCAAGTTCCCAACGGATGGCTAGCAGAACAAGAGCGACTGGGGCTTATTCCAGGCTTTTTAGAAGCGAATTTATCTATACTGCGTTCTCAACTATATGTATTAGGACAGAAGCAAATAGTACTCGAATACTTACCAAAGGTAGAGATGCCGACCCTAGTTGTATGGGGTATTAATGACTTAGTTCTGCCAAACTACCAAGCTCAAGATGCAGTCAGCCGTTTAAAGCAAGGACACCTAAGTTTGATACCCAATTGCGGGCATTTACCCCAAGTCGAGCGTCCCGAATTATTTACCGACGCGTTGAACCAGTTTCTTGCTTGTCATTTGTGAATGGGGACTGGGAACTAGGGACTCTAGGAATGAATTTTAATTTCCAATCCCCAGTACCCAATCCCCAATCCCCAATCCCTTTTAAGGAGTAACACTAATGCAATTAAAGCCAATCAATCAGCAGGTTGTTTCCGTCGTTGGAGCCTCTAGTGGCATCGGACGGATCACAGCTCTTGAGTTTGCTAGACGCGGGGCAAAAGTGGTAGTCTCCGCTCGCGGTGAGTCCAAGCTAAAGTCTTTAGTAGAAGAGATTCGCAGCTTTGGCGGCGAGGCAACTTATTGCGTAGCTGATGTGGAAGTATTTGACCAGGTAAAGGCGATCGCAGATAAAACTGTGGAAGTCTACGGGCGACTCGATACATGGGTGCATGCCCCCGCCATCGGCATCTTTGCCACTTTCGACAATACAACACCAGAAGAGTTTAAGCATGTTATTGATGTCGATCTGATGGGACAGGTGTATGGTGCAATGGCGGCCCTACCCCATCTGAAGCGTGAGGGACGGGGGGCATTGATCCATGTCTCTTCAGTGGAAGGTACGCGATCGCTCCCCTACCAAAGTGCTTACTCGGCAGCCAAGCACGGGGTTGAGGGTTTTATCGAAGCGATGCGCGTTGAGTTGCAACATGAAAAATTGCCTATCAGTGTTACAAGTGTGAAGCCAGGGGTGATCAACAGTCCCTTCTGGAACAATGGTCGGACGAAATTAGGCGTAAAGCCTGCTGGGATACCACCTTACTATGAGCCTAAACTTGTAGCTGATGCTATCCTCTACGTAGCCGAACATCCAACTCGTGACTACTTGGTTGGGGATGTAGCTAAAATATTAGATTTGGTACAGCGCATCTCACCTCCCTTAGTAGATTCACTGTTACTGCTCATTGGCTTCAAGTTACAGCATAGTTCCGAGCCGAAATCCGAAGATGCATCAAACAATTTTTACGAACCTGTTGCTGAAGACGACAGAGTTAACGGAGATTATGGTCACTTGGTTATACCCAGTGTTTCCGACTGGCTAGAAAAAAATCCGGTTCTTCAGTGGGGTGCGATCGCTGGTACAGCAGCATTAGCGCTGCTAGCAGCTCAACTATTGAAAGAACAAGGATAGATAAGGATTTTGTTGAAGGAGGCAGGAGCCAGAAGGAATAATTAGATGGGTTATAAGCGCCGTATAACGGCGGCGTTTTAAACCCAAGTTCCTTTTGGTCACAGGTAGAGAACAGGCGATGCACTGAGAGCTTGTCCCAAAACAACCTTCCTTCTTTTTAGTTAGAAATGCTTTCTCAGTAAGCTTTTTAGGTGGCAAATTGTAAAAGTTGTTTCTTGACAGGCTCTGAGAGGATGTTTGAAAAGTCCTCATCTTGGTAGCAAAACGTTTTAGATCCCCCTAAATACCCCTTAAAAAGGGGGACTCTGATTCCGGTTCCCCCCTTTTTAAGGG